>JAWOEL010000120.1:0-7392 GCA_046482735.1 Bacteroidales bacterium
AGAAAAAATTGGCAAAAGATTAGATCCTATTTCTGTAAAAATACTAGAATAGTTTTATGGATCTACCGGAATTATGGAGAACGGAGATGTGGCACCCTCTCTCCGTTCATTTTCCTTTAGCTATATTACTTATAGGTACTGCTTTTTATAGTGTGAGTTTCTTTTTCCACAAAACATATTGGAAACATTGCGGTAATATAGTATTGCTTACTGGTACAATTAGTGCATGGATTGCTATTTAGTTTCTGCACGAAAACTCCAAATACATCCCCGAAGTATATTCGGGGTAGACTGTTATTCTCATCTTGAAAACAACCATTTACAGACGTAACCTTATTGATTTTCAAGATTTCGAAAGCCTCGTCTTTGAAGCTTTCGCATCAGAAACACAGAAAAAAAGTAGTTTTCTCGCAAGCACTATTTACAATAGGACAATAACATCATCACCAAATTAATAAATCACAACTATCTTAGGAATAGATTCCTGAAACCTTTGAATACTTTTCTTGGAAACATCCGTTTCAGCATATACACCAATCATATGTAATTGAGAAAGTTCTCTTAAAACATTTTCGGAACGAAGCAACATATTATAATCTATATATATATATCGCAACGAAGAAATTGACGAAAAAAATGCAGGTATAGCATCAAAATTATTATTATTAATATATAATTTAAAAAGAGACTCCATCTGTGATAATGATTGAGGTAAATCATCTAAAGAATTATGATCTAACCGCAATTCTCGTACATTCTGCAAATTCCCAAAATTTTGTGGTAATTGCAGTAATTTATTATTATGAAGATATACAATATGTAATGATGATATAGAAGAAAACTCACGTGGTAAAGATAAAATAGCATTATGCGACATATCCAACACCTCTAATCTGCGGAAATTATGCAAAAATTCAGGCACACTATCCAACCCACAATCAGAGATATATAATTCCTCAAGCAAAGTTAAATTGATAAGAGACTGTGGTAAATGCTGAATATTATTTTCGCTCAGAACTAAACTCGTAATGCGGTCATTATGAACAATAGCATCAGGAAAAGATGTGAACTGATTTGACTGCAAATTAACTATTCGTAAATTATTTAAATTTGCAAAACTTGCCGGTAAATCACGCACATTATTTTGAAGCACATACAAGTTTTTCAATTTACTCAAAGCACCTATTGATTCGGGCAAACTACTAATATTGTTTTCACTACAGTTAATTGTTTCTAAAAATTCACATTTTTTAATCTGTCTGGGGATTTCGGTAATATGGTTATTAGATACATTTAACACGGTCAAATACTTCAAACGAAATAACCAACGGGGTAATTCTTTTATTTCATTATTAGAAATATCTAAATACAATAAATTCTTACATTCTAAAATATCTTTAGGAACTTCAGTATATGCATTATTACGTAATTCAAGGCTAACAACTTTATCGGGATTTTGCAAAGCCTCATCTAATGATGAAAAATACGTTTTTTCCTCTTGTGCAGATAAAGATAATGAACACAAACTGATAATAAAAAAAAGAAAAATAAACTGTTTCATGAATGTATATTTAATGTTTACTCAAATATACATTAAATAACAATAAAAACAAAAAAGCCGTCATAAGATTATACAACGGCTTTTTGCATACACATTAAAACTTTAAACCAAAAGTTACAAAAATATTATCAGAGTATGAATCTGATTTTGCAGATACAAGATTTGAATCAAAATCAGTATAAAAATCCTCGTACCCGAATTGTTTAGATTTCACCCATGAAAGATCACAATAAAAATTATTATTACTAATTCCTATACCACCTGAAAAATCTCTTCTATAATACCAATTTTCGAATGAACGATTTGTATACGGATTTTCATACACGGCAAAACCACCTCTAAAACTAAACGGACCATAACGCAATTCTGCACCAAATTTCAAATTATTAACACTCGACAACTCATTTTTTATTTCCTCATTTTCAGAAGAAAAAGAATATTTGTCAGAAGAAATTTGTGAGAAAGCATAATTCACATGCTCATAATCAAAACCAACTACCGCAATATTTTTGTATATAAAAGATGCACTTGACACAAATTTTCCCGGTTTTCGTATTTTATACGAAAAATCACTACCATATTCATCATATAAAGAATAATCTGTTTCATTAATTCGAATATCATAATTAGCATCAACAGATGCATCAAACACTTCATCCAAAGAAAACATAGTAGGAGAATGAGCAGCAAAACCTAAACGCACCATATTGTGTGGCTGCACAATAACCCCTATTTTACCATTAACTCCCGAGCCACTTACATCTAAAGAAGTTGAATACGTATATTCATCTAAAGCATAATAATTATTATCCACATCGGATTCTCGTATATCAAATGTTTCACTATAATTTATTGTTTCCACATTAAAACTAGCACCGACATATACTTTTTCACTAAAATCAATCCCCAAATTAAACATATACTCTTTCATTTCACCTGATTGCGTTTTGTTTATATCCTGTTCAAAAGCATATAATGAATATTCATGATTATTATCATACCATCGAAAATCACTTTCAAATAAATCAACTTCACTATTATAATCAAACAAATACGTCTCCCAAGCTAACTTAGTATAATAAGGTTCAAACGTATTATTACTACTAATATTAGCACGTTGAATAAAATCATCCGTCAAAGAATGTTGAGTATTGAATACATTAAAATTAGCAATTTCATTGAAATTTTGAGATCGATTAATACCAAACACAAAAGTTATCCCCGAGACAAACAAATCATTCTCTTCTGTTGCAGTAGAAAAGGCGACTCCGAAATTTGGTATTGCCATAGAGCTATTAAACGATGCATCATAATTGCTCTGATAATAATTTTGAGTCTTTGTGTGCAAAAAGGCCGGGGTAAATTCAATTGCGTTTTGCTTAAACACACCACTCCCGGCAGGGTTAATCCCCAAACCGGAAATATTTCCACCAAGGGCACCAAAAGCTCCTGACATAGATGTAAATCTCGCACTCCCTAAAGGAAAAGATTCACTATATCGTAAAGCTTCTTTATAATTTTGTCCAAAAACAAAAGAAGCTAAACTTAAACCTATTATAATTATACTTAACTTTTTCATATGTTTATTTTTAAATTATTTTTTATTGTCTCTACGTACCATGCAATAAATTTCACGACACGTATTTTTTTTAACATTCTCAATCAATCATACATATATAAGTATTACCATACTAAATAATTACCGACGAACTCTATTATATGAAGAAGAAGAACTACTTGGTTTCGAATAAGAAGACCCTCTTCGCGAAGTCGATTCATCAGATTTTGTGCTACTTGGTTTACGATATCCAGATTGCGAAGAACCGCCACCTTGATATATAAACGAGCTATTATCTGATGGCCCTCCACGTGAAGACCGTGCCGAACTGGAACGTCCTGAAGAACCTGAACGTGATGAGCTCGATCTCCCACTTGAATACGAAGATGACGAACTCTTCTGTGAAGAGTTATAACTTCGATTGCTCGAAGAAGATGGAGTTGAAGATTTTCTACTACTACTTCTATACGACGACCTGTTCGTACTCGATCTTGGTTGCACACGACTCGGAGAAGAACTTCGCTCCGGTTCAGTATAACTTCTTCGGTTTGATGAAGGTGTCGAAGATTTAGTATTATTACTTCTGTACGAAGAATTGTTTCTATTTGTACGTTGCTCTACACGATTTGGTGACGATTTTCGCTCCGGTTCAGTATAACTTCTTCGGTTTGATGAAGGTGTCGAAGATTTAGTATTATTACTTCTGTACGAAGAATTGTTTCTATTCGTACGTTGCTCTACACGATTTGGTGACGATTTTCGCTCAGGTTGTATAGAACCACCTCTGTCTGAAGAAGGATTCGTACTTCTTGTATTACTATTATACTCAGATTTTGACCTCCGGGTATGAGAGCGAGTAGATTCTTCTCTATTTTGTGTTCTTTTTGTCGGTTGAACATTATCAGAAGATTTTGTTCGACTTTCATTGTTATTTACCCGCGTACTATTATCTCTTCGTTCAGAAGAAGTTCTGGGCGAATTTGATTTTCTATATGAGTCAGATCTGCTTCCATCTCTTCTCGAATCAGACTTCCGTGGCTGAGACACTCTATCCGATGATGATTTTCTATACGTAGAAGATTTTGCTCTATCGGGATGTGGACGCGACGACGAATTTTGTGATCGATAATACGAAGAAGAACTTCGAGGTGCATACACAGAAGAACGTCTATTATAGTTGTATCTATTATACGAAGGATAATCATAATATCTGTGATATGAGTAATAATCATCATAGTATCTGTGATATCTATACGGATAGTGATATGACGAATATCGATAATAAGCTGGATATCGGTAATGATATGAATATGGTCTGTAAGTTATTGACCAATAAGGATTACCCACACGAAATGATACATGCCAATTATCATAATAATCATAATAGTATCGGGGAGAATATGTATCAAAAAAACGACGTGTATAATAATTATCGTCAGTATAATAATTATTATTGTAATAATTATTCACAACGGTTTCATCATCATTAGAATTTTCATATGAATCATACTCCGAATAATTATCAACCACATTATCCTGTTGATTTTCCTGATACTGATATGATTTTTCATCATACTGAGAATTATTATCCGGTACACTTTGAACCGGTTCATAATTATCCTGACTCTCGACTTGTTCACGACTAGGTTGTATATCTGACCTGCTCATGTATACATCATCCTGATATTCTGCATTTACCGACTCCCAAGAGCTGCAAGAAAATAAAGTCGGAATCAAAAAAGCTAAAAAAATTACATGTGTTTTCATGGTTAATCCCTCCATATATTTATTAAATCAATTTATTTCATTTATTTTGCATTATCAAATAAAATTAACAAAATAATTATAATGATAATGTATTTGTGAAATTGCAAATACCATACCAAATAAACATTATGGCAAAAAAATTAACAAAAAGGGAAACAAATTATTCTCAATGGTACAATGAATTAGTTGTACAGGCTGATTTAGCAGAAAACTCAGCAGTTCGTGGTTGTATGGTTATAAAACCATACGGATATGCTATTTGGGAAAAAATGCAAGCTGTATTAGATGCTGACTTTAAAAAAACAGGACATGTAAATGCGTATTTTCCATTATTTATACCGAAATCATTTTTCAGTAAAGAAGCAAGTCATGTTGATGGCTTTGCAAAAGAATGTGCTGTTGTTACCCACTATCGCTTAAAAAATGATGAAAACAATTCAATTGTTGTCGATGAAGACGCAAAATTAGAAGAAGAATTAATTGTACGCCCTACTTCTGAAACCATAATATGGAATACATACAAAAATTGGATTCAATCATACAGAGATTTACCAATTTTATGTAACCAATGGGCAAATGTTGTGAGATGGGAAATGCGTACACGCTTGTTTTTGAGAACAGCAGAATTTCTATGGCAAGAAGGACACACTGCCCACGCTACAAAAGAAGAAGCTATTGAAGAAACTGAAAAAATGATACAGGTATATGCAAATTTTGCCGAAAAATACATGGCTATGCCTGTCATTATAGGACGTAAAAGTCCAAATGAACGATTTGCCGGAGCAATTGATACATATACTATAGAGGCTCTTATGCAAGATGGAAAGTCGCTCCAATCGGGCACGTCTCATTTTTTAGGACAAAATTTTGCAAAAGCTTTCGATGTTACATTCACAAACAAAGAAGGGAAAATTGAACATGTATGGGCGTCTTCTTGGGGTGTGTCTACGAGATTAATGGGTGCTTTAATTATGGCTCATTCCGACGATAACGGCTTGGTTTTACCACCAAAATTAGCACCTATACAAGTAGTAATTGTTCCTATTTATAAAAATGACGAACAATTAGATGCTATAAATAAACAAGCTGAAGCTATTCAAGAAACATTACAAGAAAAAAATATTTCTGTAAAATACGACAACAGAGACACGCATAAACCGGGTTGGAAATTTGCTCAATATGAACTTCAAGGTGTTCCTGTACGAATAGCCATTGGTCCAAGAGATATTGAACAAGGAACAGTAGAAATAGCTCGCAGAGATACATTAACAAAAGAAACAAAAGAAATTGATGGTATAGATAATTATATTTATAAATTACTGGACGAAATTCAACAAAACATTTTCAACAAAGCACTACAATACCGAACAGAACACACATACTCTGTTGACACATATGAAGAATTTAAAGACATTATTTCTTCAAAAGGAGGTTTTGTTTTAGCTCACTGGGATGGCACCAGCGAAACAGAAGAACAAATAAAGCAAGAAACAAAAGCGACCATACGTTGTATTCCTATTGATGCTAAAGATGAACCCGGAACATGTATATATTCGGGCAAACCATCTGAAAGAAAAGTATTATTTGGCATAGCATATTAACGTGAGTTCGACGTAATTTTTCAAGTTCAGGTTGATGTAAAATGTTGAGGATTAAGGCAAATTGATGAATCTTATCGGGATAAGATGAAGAGATGTAACGCACATATTCAATATTTTACACAAAGCAATCAATGAAACGCTTATAAACAGCAATCTTCTTCGTAAAAATAATTTGATTTATCCCGATAATACTCATTATTATCACACCCTGCCATGGGGTGGTGGGCGGCATCGAGACCTTGCCGGATGATTGCCCGGCGGGTGTTGCAGGCCACCCGGGAGCGCAAGGCCCAGGTGGGTGAGATGCCTGCCGGGGATCGCCAACGCACGGTCTGGCAGCAGGGTCTCACGGGATATCCCCTGGTGGATGCCTGCATGCGTGCGCTAAACGACCATGGCTGGATCAATTTCCGCATGCGCGCGATGGTGGTGGCCTTCGCCGCCCCTCGGCCCGCACCACCACCCGAGGCAGCCCGCCCGCTTCCAGGCAGCTCGATCTCTTCCCCGAAACGGACCGCTGAACGAGGGACAGCCACCGTTTCCCAATACGGGTTACTTGTGCCTCAGCCATGTCCCCGCCCGGGTTAACATGCTCCTGTCGGCGAGTGCATGGCTGTGCGGGGGAGACATGAAGCACCTGACGCGTCACCCTCTGATCTGGCACCGTGGCAGCACTGATAAAGGCACCACAATGAGGAGGAAATATACGATGAAGATCCATTCCACTGGCTTGATTGCTGCCCTGGTGATGGCCTTGGCGCTGCCGATGGCTGCTCAGGCCGACTGGGCGGATCGTCTTCGCGGAGCCTTGCCGGGCGGTGACGCCGAAAGGCCTGCATCGGGGCAGGTGGAGGGCCTGAGGGAGTTGCTCGGCAGCAGCAGTGATCACGCCATATCTGCAGCTT
>JAWOEL010000121.1:0-9664 GCA_046482735.1 Bacteroidales bacterium
GATTTCCAAAAACGTAATTTATCAGCCACCATATCAATCAGCATTTTTTCTGTTTCAATTTTCGAAACCTGCACATTTCCGTGTGGGTCGCGGTCTGCTAATAGTTGGAACTGAATATTTTGTGGAAGAGTGCTGAATATCTTTGAGGATTCGGCAGATAATTTTTCATTAATAAACTGAAATTTATCATCATCTGATTGCAATGAGTTGAAATATGTTTCATGTTCAGCCATTGCATCATTCAATTCACCAATAAGCGTTTTTAATGAAGGAATAAATTCGATAAGACCTTCAGGAATTAATGCGGTACCGAAATTTTCACCGTTTGCAGCACGTTTTGCAACAATTTCTGCAATGTAAGTAACCACATCATCAAGAGTCATTTGTTTTTTCTCTACCTCTTCAGAAATAATGCAAATATTTGGTTGAGTTTGCAAAGCACATTCAAGACCGATGTGCGAAGCAGAACGCCCCATTAATTTTATAAAGTGCCAGTATTTTTTTGCAGAATTTGCATCGCGTTGAATATTTCCAATAAGTTCGCTATATACTTTACACGCGGTGTCGAAACCAAAAGATGTTTCTATCATTTCATTTTTTAGGTCGCCATCTATTGTTTTTGGGCAGCCTATAACCTGAACGCCGGTGTTTTGTTGTAAATAATACTCCGCAAGCACACACGCATTTGTGTTTGAGTCGTCACCACCAATAACCACAAGAGCAGAAATATCTAATTTTTTACAAATGTCTACCCCTTTGTCGAATTGTTCTGTTTCTTCCAATTTAGTACGGCCACTACCAATAATGTCGAATCCACCGGTATTGCGGTATTCATCAATAATGTCGCCGGTTAGTTCAATATAATCGTGGTCTACCAATCCACCGGGTCCGCCAAGGAAACCGTATAATTTATTGTTTGGATTCAATTTTTTTAAACCGTCATAAATGCCGGAAATCACATTGTGTCCGCCCGGAGCTTGTCCGCCGGAAAGAATAACACCCACGTTTTTTACCGGAAAATCATTTCCGCTTGCTGCCTCTTCAAATGTAACTAAAGGCATACCGTATGTGTGAGGAAATAGTGACTTAATATCACTTTGGTCTGCCACAGATTCAGTAGCAGTGCCATCAACTATTTTTACAAAAGATTGTAATGATTTTGGTACTTTTGGAACGTAAGCTCCTCGTTCTTTTTGTAATGCACTTATTGCCATGTTCTACTAATTTTTATTAATGTTACTCAATATTTTGAAACGAAAATACACATTTTATTATATTTTGAGGGTACAAAATAGTAAATAAAAGTTGTTTTATGATTTCAAATTTTTTACTTGTTTTTCTAATTCATTGATGCGTTTTACGAGTTTGTCGAAGTTTTTGAAATATAAATACGATTTTTTATATTTTCGAGCATCAAAACTGGGAACGCCCATGTGAAATTCATCATCGGCTATGTCTACCATAACTCCCGATTTTGCGGCAATCATAACATTGTCGCCAATCGTTAAGTGTCCGGCAATACCAACTTGTCCGCCTATCATGCAATTTTTTCCAATTTTTGTAGAACCCGAAACGCCGGTTTGTCCTGCAATAACTGTGTTTGCACCAATATCACAGTTGTGACCTATTTGAATTAAATTATCAATTTTTGCTCCGTTTCGTATATATGTGGAGCCCATAGTTGCTCTGTCGATTGTGGAATTTGCACCAATTTCCACATTGTCTTCGAGAATAACATTTCCGGTTTGTGGTATTTTTATATATTCACCATTTTGTACCGGAGCAAAGCCAAACCCGTCTGAGCCTATGACCGCTCCTGCCAGTAATATGCATTTGTTGCCTATTTCACAATGAGTCATTATTTGTACTCCGGCATATATAATGCAGTCGTTTTTGATTGTTGCATCTTTTAAAATACTAACATTAGGGTGAATTATGGTATTATCGCCAATAGTTACATTTTTGTCTATTGAAACGTAATCGCCAATGAAAACATTCTTACCGATTCGTGCACTTCGGTGAATTCGTGCTTTGCGTGATATTCCTTTGGGTTTTTTCTCTTCGGTAAATAAGGTGAGTAGTTTTGCAAAAGAAGAATATGCGTCATCTACGCGAATTAATGTGGCAGAAATATCCTTATCCGGAATGAAATCTTTATTTACAATAACTGCGGATGATTTGCATGTGTATATGTATTGGGTATATTTTGGATTAGCTAAAAATGAAAGTGTTCCCGTTTCGCCTTCTTCGATTTTTGCCAGATTATGAATTATAATCGAATCGTCACCTTCAATATTCCCGTTTAAAAGTTCAGCTATTTGTTTTATTGAAAATTCCATATGTACATATTTTGTTACAAAATTAATTTTTTATGTTTAAAAAACAGTAACAAACCACTATAAAAAAAACACATATGTGTATATTTATCTGGTTTAGATTTTTTCGGGTAATTGAAAAAATCATATATATAGTTTGTGTATGTTAAAACCAATTGTATCGCCGAAGTATTATCGGGGAAGGGTAGTATACGTATTTCAGAAACATATATTTATAGTATAGAATTTGTTGATTTTTAGTGCCATACATTTTTTTTAAGTGTGTAAACTGTGGTGAGTATATATGTTCGGCAGTTCACATATGTATTAAATTAACGTTGAAATATCTATAGTTTTGGGGTCTATAATGTCGGTCATAATAGCATACATTGTGAGCCCCGGTATTGATTTAATACCCGTTTTTTCCACAATATTTTTTCGGTGAGATATAACGGTATGAATACTGATAAAAAGTTTTTCGGCTATTTCTTTATTTGCAAATCCTAATGCAACATGTTTTAAAATTTCTTTTTCGCGGATGCTTAGTTGTTCACTGTCTTCATTGTTGTCGTGAGAAATATTTTTTTGAGACTCTATTTTTTGTATTATATCTTGTATTTCTTCTGAGCCTGAGTAGTGTGTGATGAAAAAATCGTTTATGTTGTGATGTATTGGTTCATTCTCGTCAATTATGTATACCGTAAAAACCGTGTTTTTTTCTTGCATTTTGTGTATTGCCTGATGGTATTCTTGCGAAATTTCTTTTTCGGTAAACACAATATATTTTTTTGCTGATTGATAGGAGAGGATATTGTTTGTTATATCACTGGGATGATTGATACGTGCACACTGAAGTTGTGATATGTTTTGAATTACCGCCTGTAACCCTTTTTGAATAATGAGTGATGAATGTATAATGTATATTTCAGTTGTCATTACGAATATCTTTTTCTAAATTTCGTGCTATAGGTAATAAAATAGCATCTTCTATTCGGGAATGATCATGAGAGTCTTTTTCAAGAATAGAGAGTTTACAGATAAATTCATTATATAAATTAGTGTCGTAGTCAGATTGAATATATTTGAGCAATAAATTTTTCAGGTCGTTAATTTTATCGTCTATTTGAAGATGTTCTTTTTCAAACGTTTCATGCGTTAATCTGCCATCAGCAATAGAGGGGGAGAGCATCATTTTTTTTATATAGGGAAAGAGCGAATCTTCTTCAGATTGGTTGTGAGCCAAAAACTCGTGTTTAAAGTTTTCGTATAGTTTTTGAATGAGATGGATGTCTGATTCCGAGCTTGTATTATCCAATAATGATTGAAAACTCTTGTCGAGTGCCGGTATCATATATTCGGTATAGTACTCATGAGTTTTCAATAAGTACGAAATTATTAATTCAGGATTAAACGATGTGAGTTCTTTCTGAGGAAAATAATGAGGATATAAATAGGTGTTAATTATAGCCAAAAAAAAGTCTATATTAATATTTTTTGTGGTACATATTTCCTCTATAGTATAATCCTGTAGCCCCGGCTGAATACCAAATCTGTTAAGAACCGGTAATATAAGACAATCTTCGCGGACTATGGAAATGAGTTTGTTTTTTCGAGTAAATAATCTCATGATATAGTGTTACTTATTAAGAGTTTTGTCGAGATCCTTAACGACATCGCTTACTTCATCTTCAATATAATCGAGTAACTCTTCTTCAGATTCTGCCCGGTTATCAATATAAAATTCATATATATCGTTCCGAAGTTTTTCGTAATCTTGTTCTATATCGAGCATTTCTATAGAAGTATTTATATAGTTTCGTTGTTTTTGTACCATTTTCGACAAAATACCTATTTGGTCTTGTTGAATAGTGGTGATTTGCTCTATACGTTTTAAATTCTCTTCAAATTCTATTACAGCAAGTTCGTAGAGACTATCCTCATTATTATCGAAATAAGAAACTTCTTTCAGGTCTTCTATCAAATCCAATTGGTCATCAACTACTTTTGTGTAATTTTTAATAACCTTGTAGCTTGCTTTTTGGTATTCCGTGAGGGCAGGAACAAAATCTACAATAAATGCTTGCGTTAACTCGTCTGCCTTTTTTAAGTTTTCAGGAATGCTTGGTTTTTTTATTGTATCGTTTGTGTAATATACCAATTGAATAGTATTCTTTTTATAATCCAAAATACCTTTTGTTCTTTTAGTAATATTTTGGTAATATTCATTCATTTTATATTGGTTTTTTCTACTTCCCGAATACAGTACTTCAAACACTTCATCCTCAAGTGTGAATATGCGGTTTAGTGTTGTATCGGCTACATATGCTATTGAGTCTAATTCTTTTTTGAGAGCATGAGCTTCGTACATTTCATCGTTATCTTTTTCGGTTGGTCTTATAACTGCTTCGATAATTTCTTGAGGATAAATGCCTCTGTTTTCCTGAATTTCTACATGATTTTTATTTAATCGGTCTATCATTTTTTCGAGTGTACGCACATATTTTTTCAGTTCACGTCCCCGGTCTTTAAGCATGAAAATATAATCTTTATTGTATTGAATGAGTGTGTCTTCCCACATTTCGCTTCGTTCTTTCAGGATATCATATTCTTTGTCGTTATTATCTTCTGCAATATCTTTGAGTGAATCTGCCATATATGCTTGGTAACGCATAGGTCTGAGGATTTCGAATGACCCCAAATAATTTTCTGTTTCAGGTATGTACACATCTTTTTTTGTGTGTAAGATTGATTTATTATATAAATATACAATGTCGCGTACGTTTATAGGGTTATGTTTGTGAGCTTCATCCGCGGCTTGTAAGTATCGATCGGAAATTGAGGCGTCTTCGTATTGGTCTATTGCTTTGTTTTGACGACGCACTCCTTTGTGTTTTTTTAGATATCGTGCGATAGCTTTTTTTCCGTGTTGGAATGTTTTTATTGGCACCGGATATTTTAGTAATTGAAATGCGGGTATAAGAGGGTGATGAGTGAATGACATTTTGTATGGGTTGACATTAAGCCATGCGGGATTGAATTTTTTTACATATCGTTGTTGTTTTTCATGAATAATTTTTTCTACGGTTTCTGCACTTATAAAAAGGTCTTTTTCAAATTGTATAGCGCCACTTGCCAGACATGGATCATATATACGCCATTTGTTATTTATTTTTGCCAAAGCCCAGGCATGGTTTGAACGAGAAAGAGTATCGCCGTTCATGTGGTCAAAATTTCGTTTATATCCATATACCACTATTGCCGGTATATCTGCCTGCTTGCATAAGTCTACAAAAACTGTAGCATAACCTTCTGCCCGGGTAGTTTTTTTCTGTAATATTTCTTTTGAATCATATACTGCCGGTTTGAGAAATGAAAAATCGTATGAAATATTTTCGGATAGCCAGTATGAAATAGCCAGTACTTTGTGGTTGTCGTTAGAGAATTTTTGTGTCAGATAGTTTGATAAATCTTTGACAGATGTGGCTGCTGAGAGAGGTGTCTTTTTTACGTGAGTAAATACTTTATTGGTATCAACAGTAACGTTTGAAAATGCTTGTATAGAAACTAATGAAAAACTGATAACACACAAAAATGAAATAATAGTCCGTTTCAAGATCATAATGAGTATATGTTTAAAAATTTGTAATATGCGTAAAAATATAATAAATCTTAGAATCTATACGATTTATCTCGCATAAAGTTTGTCCGCAGGTCATAAATTATCATAATGTAGTGTTTTATTGTGTATAGAAACCTTGTTTGCAATGTTTACAAAACCTAGCCCCTCAAGCTATATGTTATTTGAAAATAAGAATGATAGCAGATAAAGTTGTGAGTGCAAGTAAAATAAACCGATATGTTTTGTCAGGTATTATTTTTATGAGCCAAAAGCCTATTATCATACCCACTATTACAATAGGAAAAAGGGTAAGACCACTTGTGAAACTTTTGAGAGTAATTGTGTTCCACGCAAAAATATGAAGAGGAATTTTTATGATATTCATAATAAAAAAGTACCACGCTCTGGTGCCGGCAAATGCCTCTTTTTTTAGATAGAGCGAAAGGAGGAATAACGTAACTATGGGGCCGGCTGCATTCCCGAGCATAGAAGTAAATCCTGCCAGAAAACCCATAACAACGGAAAATAACCAATGTTTTGGTGCCTGTGTACCAATATTGTATACATCGCGTAATATGGTAATAATAACACCTGTTATGATAATTACCGAGAGAATAATTGTAAATTCTTCGTCTGATAATGAAGCTCCAACCAATGTGGCGACTCCTACACCTACTATAGCCCATGGTAAAATAGAAAACAAAATCTTCCATTGAGCTGTCCGTTTATAATATATGACGGCTATTACATCAGCAAACAGGAGAATCGGCAATAAAAAACCAACAGACACTTTGCCTCCCAACACCGCGGCCAATACGGGTATTGCAAGAGATCCGGCACCGGCAATGCCGGCTTTGGCGAGACCAACACTTACAATTGAAAGAATTATTACTATAATACCCGTCGGAGTAAGTGCTTCAAATATGAGTGTGTCAAACATTATTTTTTGCTGCAAATATACATATCTGTAACATTTTTTTATCTTTGTAGAAAATAAAAAATATGTGTATGAAAAAAATATGGATACTATTTGGTCTTATAGGTATGATTTCTCTGTTACAGTGTTCGCAAGAACCACATGTGCAATCTGACTATGATATGTTTGAGGTACAAGGTCCGGTAAAGTCTGTGAGTTTTTATAACGACGAAAATGTAGAACACACCAAAGTTGTGTTTCGTGAAAACGGACAAATTTTACATAAAAAACAAAATAATACGTTTGAAGATTATATATATGAAAACAATATATTGCGTGAAGTGAAAAAGTTTAAAGCAGATATGACCCCCATACATATGCGTAAATATGAATATAAAGACACTTTACTTGCTAAAATACAACAATTTGATGCGTCCGGTTCATTTGATAATTACATGAAATATACCTATGATGAAGATGGCAATAATATACGGAGCGAATTGTTTACTGCCTATGGAGATTTGCAATATACCTGGAGATATGAGTATAATGAAAACGGAAAAAAAATATTGGAAGAACATGAATCGGAACATAAAAAATTCAATCGGCGGTTTATTTATGATTTAGATGATGAAGGAAACATACACGTTATTTCGGAATATAATAATGCAAATGGTATTTTGATGAAAAAACGATTTTATGAAGTGTTTCATACCATACCTTTACAAACCAAAATGTATAATTATTGGTTAGACGAGATATCAGATTCAACTCTGTATTCTTATAGTTTCGACGAATATAACAATTGGATACAGAAAGATGTAGAACCCTCACAAGGAAAGCCTTCAACCCAACGGCGTATAATAGAATATTATGAATAATAGTGTGATGTACAAACCACCCTTGTATATAATAGTCGTATAGATGTGGCGTATAAGTATAGGTGATTTTTGCAAATATAGAGAAAAAACAACAGAGAGACAGAGTTGAAATTGATACTATTCGGGTTACTGAGTTTATCAGAATGTGTATCTGATTTCGTACTGTTTCACTGAGTTTCAATACCACTAGTTGAATGTGTCTGAATATGGCGATAACATGTGGTAACTTTTATGAGTTGTGCACTTAATGTGAAATCATGAAACTTCCTTCCCTCAATTTTCCTCAAAATTACAGTATCTGTTCACTAATGTATACACATTGTTACCTGCTTTTTTTAGCAGCCACACACGCTCGTATCTTTTCAAAAAGTATTTCTTTTTTTACGGGTTTAGATAAATAATCATCACACCCGGCTTCAATTGCTTTTTCTTTGTCGCCTAACAGGCCATATGCCGTTTGAGCAATAATTATTACATCTGTATTAAATTTTCGAATTTGTTGTGTGGCTTGATATCCGTTTATGTCCGGCATTTTTATATCCATGAGAATAATATCCGTATCCGGATGTTCCCGGCACGCATCTATTGTTTGATTTCCGGTAGTTGTAAAATGTATTTTTTTAAATGTATGTTTAAAAAGAGTATCAAAGTACATTCTACTGTTCTCATCATCTTCCGCAACAATTACCGACAGATTATGTAATGCGATCTGAGATAAATTTTCATTATTATTATCCAAATTCTCCTTCTTCATAAATTCTTTATTATATGGAATACTGAACATAAATGTAGAGCCCGAACCTTCTGTAGAACGCACGCTCATTTCCCCACCCAGCATTTTAACATACGATTTCGAAATAGCAAGCCCCAGTCCTGAACCCTCAAACACTCGTGTATCTTCAATATCTGCCTGTTCAAAACGATTAAAAATGGCATTAATCCTGTCTGCCGGAATACCGATACCAGTGTCTGTAATGTAAAATTCGAAAAAATTCTTTCCTTTAAGTGATTGTATTGAATAGCCAAACGTGATGCTTCCGGTTTCGGTATATTTAATAGCATTTTTAATCAGATTTCCTATTATACTTTCTAATTTATGTTTGTCTGTAATAATACGCGACTCATTATCCGACAGAGCCGAATAATAATTAAGTTCAAGTCCTTTTTCTACAGCCTCCCTGGCAAAAAACTCATATTGTTCATCAAGTATTTTATTTACTGATAGTTCGGTGTTTTCCACTTCAACCTCACCAGCTTCAATTTTAGAAATATCAATAATATCATTAATTGTGTTAAGCATTCGTTCGCCACTTTTTTCAATAACCTGAATGTATTTATCTTTTTGATCTCCGGTTAATTTTGGTTCTTTTAATAAATCGGCAAAACCTAAAATACCATTCATTGGAGTACGAATTTCATGGCTCATATTGGCAAGAAAGGCAGATTTCAGACGATCTGTTTCTTCCGCTTTTTCTTTTGCTTTACATAATTCAATTTCATCCTGCTTACGTTCCGTAATGTCTTTTGCAAATCCTAAAAACCGTGTTTCCGAAAGTTTTACCGCATCAATATTCCAGAATCTTTTCTCACCTGATTTTGTAACAAACCCCAAATCAGTACTTGCAAAACCATCTTTAATAGTTTTTTGAAAATGCCATTCTGCTTTTTCAAGGTATTCTTTTTGAATAAGATCAGGGATTGTTACATTACGTAATTCATCTTCTGAATAGCCGGTAATTTTAGAAGCTGTCTCATTTACTTCAATATACTCCCCTTTTTCATTTGCAATAAAAATACCATCGGGTGCATTTTTTATATATGATTTAAATTTAGCTTCACTTTTACGCAATGATGCCTCACTTGCCATTAACTGCTGACTGTTTGCGATAAGCTGCTGATTTGTTGCCTGAAGTTGTTGTTCTGTAGATCGAAG
>JAWOEL010000004.1:0-10161 GCA_046482735.1 Bacteroidales bacterium
GAATCACAGAAACATATATTATTATCTACTGTATGTGAGCCTTTTCTGAGTTCAACGTGTGGGTTGAAATGAAGAACTTCTTCAATTGTTATGGTGGCGGTTTCTGAATACACATAACATTCGTCAGGATGGAGATTAGTCGTTGTTTCAGTATATTCATATTCACAAATATAATTGTTAAATTTTTTATACTCTTCATCAATATTCTGCAGAAAACTCAAATCATTCGGAGAAGCAGGATACTCAATTGTTATGAATGATTCAATAAAAGCCGTATCCGTTTCTATACATGGTTCTTTGAGGCTCATTTCTCTACTCATGAGAGTGTCAACAACATATGCTGAACCACGTGTTGAAATAGAAACAGTATCAAATATTTCAAATTTACAACTGCGGGGAGAATTGCAATCGCATAGATAATCTGAAGTGTCTGCGAAATTAATGAGTATTTCAGGATAATCAGAAGATTTGTCTACTGAAATTGTTGTGTGGGGAATAGCACACGAATTGGTAATAGAGTATCCCGAAATAATAAGTGAAGAGTCTGTGTACGTGTAGTTGTAATTCCCCTCAGAACTCTCGCATTCTTCTGCGATTGGATTAAAATAAACACTATATTCCTGACTAAACACATAACAAAAAAATAAGCTAAAAATAAGGGTGAGATGTATTTTTTTCATTGTTTGTGGTATTTGTTTTCAACACAAAAATATCTTTTCTTTTTATATAATGCAAAAAAAAGGAGCTGTACAAAGCTCCTTTTATAATGATCTATATGTTTATTCTTGTTATTCCGTATCTTCAATTCCCAATTCATGCTGCACCACCTCCAAAATAGTTTCGGGGGGGAGTCGTTTGGCAACAATCTTTTTATCTTTATCTAAAATATACGAAACAGGTGTGCTGTATATATCATATAATGTTCTAAAATCAGTATTTTGATATGGGTCAAATAAATGAATACCGGAAGATTCAAGTTTTTTCTCATTTATAAATTCTTTCCATTTCTCCATATCGGTTTGTGTATAAATATAGACTGTTTCAACACCTTTTTCGCGGAGATTATTTTCAGTATAGAGAGTGTGCCATTCCGGAATCACTTTTTTACAATGTCCGCAATCAATATCATAAAAATAAAGCATAGTTACGTCCGCTTCTATTGAATTTATTTTTTTCCAGGTATCATTGTTTGAATACAATTGCAAATCCGGAGCAGTAACACCAATTCTGTTTTTCGACATTTTTTTGTACCTGTCTTCTATTTGTGCCATATATGCACTGTCAGTAGCAATACGTTCGGGCACCTTGTTTTTTAAATAGTACTGTTCAATCAGATACACAAAAATATTGTCAAACCCCATGTATTTGGGATTTTGATATTTCATAAATAAATTATGCAAAGTAAAATAATACACTTCACCCTCATATCCTTCGTCCTCTTCTTCTAAAATTCTACCCAACACACGATTAACTTCAGGAATTATAGAATCAGGAACCTGAATTAATTCTTTGTCAAAATACTGATTTATTTTCATTTCATATACCGGTGTTCGCAATAAACGATCATCAGCAAAATCTACCCGGTCAAAATAATGTTCCCGCATATAATTATATTTAAACAAAGAATCGGTAATATTTCCATCTTCATCGCGAGGATAATCCGGAACTTCCAATTCGCTCATTGTGTTTAAAACAGACGCTAATAACGATTCGGGATATTCTTCAATTATGTTTTTTTCTAATTCCTTTCGTTTAACATTAAGCTCTTCCAGTTCTTCACGCAAAATAGAAATAGAATCTCGTCTGACAGTAAGTTGTTTTTGAGAATATTCAGAAGTATCGGCAGACATATAGGTTTTCAATTTTTCTACAATAGGTCTTCGTGTTTTATTTATTTGTGCATTTTGTAACTGATAGTTATGGAATACCTCGTTTTCTTCTGACTTTTTTACGGTAAGATTCCCGAACAAATCATCGACATTGGTTACAACTTTAAAATGCTGATCTTTATCAATTATAATTTCAAAAAACCGCATTTCGGGCGTCAATACCAAATAAATACCGGGATTAAGTAAGGTATCACCTTCAACTACACCATAGCCTTTTTTATCTACATGTATCGTGTCCGACACAAGTTTTTTACTACCATAATGATGTCCGAGTAATAAGGTCGTATCACTCAAACCTTTTACCTGAATTTCTATTTTGTGACCTTTTTGTGCCATAAGGGCAATACCCATACATAATGCACAAGCTATAAGAAATATTTTTTTCATACTATTTATATTTTATGTTTATTTTACGAGACTATTATGTAAGCAACGAACTAATAACTCTTTTTATGCTAGCGAATACGATCAACTGATTTCACCAGTTTTTCATCCTGTTTTATACCATATATTGCCAGAATATCAAACACAAAAGCCAAAACAATACATAATGTACTGTTCCCGGGCACAATTGTTAAATCAACCTGAGATTGTTGCAAAATATAAGCAAAATATATCAACACTGCAATAATTGCAACTTTAAGAATGATAGTATACCGCACCAATCGAATTTGCAACAATCGTTTGGTGTACAAGAATATTGTAGTAAGCGAAATAAGCGAAATAATAATAATTGTTATTCCCATAGTCAATACCGGAACCGGTTCTTCTAGCAATTGAGTATCATTATCGTGTATTTCAAAGGCATGAATACTGATAGTACCATGATTTGAAAGAAATTCAGCAAACGGAAACAATAATGTTAAACCGGTAAGTACTGCTGATATAATTAAAAAAAGAGTTTGTTTACGTTGTATCATACCATTATAAATTAATCATTATTCATAAATCCTTGTTTTTTAAGCGTTTCAAGGAGTGTCTTAGAAATAGTAATATTATTCTCTGTTGTATATCGTTTTTTGGTAAAAACCTGTGCCAGGTTATCCAGATTATGTTCTTCTACATACCCTTTGTATTCAGGCAAAGCCTCTTTTTCGGCATACAATTCATTAATTTCGGAATCGGAAAAATCCTGATATGTTTCTTTATGAAGTATTGCACGATGTGGCAATCGGTCGGTTTTTGATGGTTTTTCATCAGGATAGCCTATAGCTATAGTAGTAACCGGCACCACTAAAGATGGTAAATTAAGCACATCAATTATATCATCGGCACAATAATTTGTTGTGCCAAAATAACAAATCCCCAAGCCTTCATCTTCAGCTGCAATACACGCATTTTGTGCTGCAATAGTTGCATCGACAGTTGCGGTATACAGACTCAAAAAGTTATCATACCCCGGTTCAGCATTGCGCACATTACACCATTTGGTAAATCTGTTTAAATCAGCACAAAAAGTTAAAACAAGAGGTGCCTGTTCTATAGAAGGCTGTCCGAAATGGCCCCGTTTACACAGCTCTGTTTTTGTAGCCTGATCTGTTGTTGCAACTATAGAATAAATTTGCATATTTCCGGTATTTGAAGCACGTGCAGCTCCTTCTATAATAGTATTAAAAACTGCTTCAGGTATTTCCTGAGACGTAAATTTTCGTATAGATCTATGTTCAAATAATGTATTCATAATATCTTTGTTTTTATAAATTACCACAAATTTACATTTTCTTAGAAAAGAATAATATATTTACGTAAAAAATGAAACATATATTTTAAATTTTTAAAACAAAAAAAAACAGCTAACGTAATATTGAATACAAAAATCTTTGTTTTAAACAAAAAATACTATACTTTTGAATATCAAAAAAAAATTTAAAATTTAATAACATGAAAAAAGTACTAATTGTTTTTGCTATTGCTGCAGCGTTAGCAGCTATTGTTGGAGCGTGTAAAGTTGCGGATCCTTGTCCTGCATATCCGGGCGAAACAAGTATTGAACAAGTTGAATCAAATATATAAGCACAGCATTTATTATTGTTCACACACAATATGGAGTCTGCTGATTTCATTACTATTGTGTATAACGACTTTTCACGTACACGCTCAAGGAGATACCCAAGATAGTGTACGTGTTTTTTATGGTGATGAAATTAGTGGTTCAATAGGAGCATTTACACATGGTTTTGGTATCGGTGTAAGGTATGCAAAACGAGAGTATGCTCTCAAAAAAACAATATACGAATTTCAAGTTGCAAGCATTCATCATCCCAAAGAAATTAAAATTTCGGCAGACAAGGGGAATCGTTTAGTATATGGTAAAAGCAACAATGTTTTTTCATTTTTGTTTTCCTACGGAAAGCAAATTGAAAAATATAGTAAGTTAGACAAAGGTTCGGTAGCCGTACGATATATCCCTTTTGGCGGTTTTGCTTTGGCAACAGAAAAACCATACTATTACATAGTAGACGTAGAAAACAATACCTACGAACGTTTTGATGCTTCAACCACCACAAAATTTGCAAAAGCTCCCTTTCATGTCGGGCTCGACGAATTAAAATTTATTCCCGGATTATTTATTGGAGCCTCTGTTAATTTTGAATTCAGTAATAAAAACATGATAATTCAGGCTTTAGAATTTGGCGGAAATATTCAATTGTATGCCCGAAAAATTGAGATAATGTACGAAAACGATAATCAATTTATATTCCCTACTCTATTTATAATTTACCGATTTGGTAAAGCTCTTACCTATCGTTAATTAACTATGCATGATACTCCCCACTCTATTAATCATTATCGGATTTACGTCTCTTATTTTTGGTGCAAACTGGTTAATAAACGGCTCAACCTCTTTAGCCAAAAAAATCGGCATGTCCGATTTAGCTGTAGGGCTCACAGTTGTTGCTCTTGGAACCTCCGCTCCGGAATTAATTGTAAATATTCTCTCATCTATTAATGGCTACTCAGACATTATTTTAGGTACCGTTATCGGAAGCAACAATTTCAACTTGTTTGTAATAATAGGTATATCGGGTATCATAACCCCCATTGCGGTTAAATCTAACACTGCATGGAAAGAAATCCCATTATCATTATTCATTGCTGTGTTATTTTTGCTCGTGGCAAATGATTTTTTCATCTCATCGCACAATACGTTCATAAGCAGAATAGATAGCTTAATTTTATGTGTAGCATTTGTGTTATTTCTTTTATACGTATTCAAACAAATGAAACACGACAATTCGCAACAACCAAAAATGCTCCGCACCTCAACTTTAAAAACATGGATGCTTCTTATAGCAGGTATGACCGGACTGGTGATTGGCGGAAAACTAGTTGTAGACAACAGCATACACATAGCATCTGAGTTGGGACTCAGTGAAAAAATTATCGGACTCACAATTATTGCTGCCGGGACATCACTACCGGAATTAGTTACTTCTGTGCTAGCAGCAATTAAAAAAAACAGTGATATAGCTATTGGTAATGTTATTGGGTCAAACATTTTTAACATTTTACTTATTGTATCGGTTAGTAGCTTTATTAACCCTATAGAATTTAATTCGCATTTTAATACGGAAATTCTTATTTTTATTGCGGGTACAGCTTTTCTGTTACTTGCAATGCTTACCGGACAAAGAAAAAAACTTGACAGATGGGAAGCTTTTATATTACTCTCTTTTTTTATAACCTATACAACTTTTCTGGTTATAGAGGAGTTATAATTAAAGCCTGTTTATACGTGTGGTGTTTATGCAAAAAAAACAAACACTATTAATTCGTAGTTAAAGTATACGTACACATATAAAAAATTATATGTTTGCACATAAATATATAAATACACTATAATATGGATAATATAGAACAATTTATTGAAACATTTTTAATAGGTCTGGGTATTCCCGAAGAGTTTGTTATGATTCTTCGCCTACTTTCGCTTATCACTGGATTAATTATAATTTCATGGATACTATTTTTCATAACCAAAAAAATAATAATTCATTATATTTATAAAATTATACGAAAAACCTCCGCAACATGGGACGATATATTAGCAGACCATAAAGTTTTTGACAACATTGCTCACATAATGCCGGCACTTATTGTCCGCATATGTGCCACCTACATTTTTGAAGATTTTGAAGCATTACTGCCAATTGTAATAAAAATTACAGACATATATCTTATAATTGTAAGTTTAACCATAGTTATGGCTTTTTTACGAGTCGTAGAACTTTGGATTTCCACTCGGCCAAACTTAAAAGACAAACCACTTAACAGTTATTTTCAGCTCGTAAAAATCATTTTGTACATTATTACCGGTATATATATATTCTCGATACTTCTTGGCAAATCTCCAGTATATTTTTTGAGTGCATTCGGAGCTATGACGGCAATCATACTACTCGTATTTAAAGATACTATTCTGGGCTTGGTTGCAAGTGTGCAAATAGCTGCCAACGATATGGTAAAAGTTGGCGATTGGGTAGAAATGCCGAAATTCAATGCAAATGGCGATGTTATTGCCATAAATCTTAACACGGTAAAAGTTCAGAATTGGGACAAAACCATCACAACTATTCCCACGTATTTCTTTATAACAGACAGTTTTAAAAATTGGCGGGGCATGGTTCAAAGTGGTGGTCGGAGAATTATGCGTGCATTATTTATAAATGCTCACAGCATTGAATTTATTAATCCGGAAAACCGGGAAAAATACAAAAAATACACTCTTATATCAGATTATATTGACCATCGACAACAAGAAATTGATGATTTCAACTCCAAAAACAACATAGATACGTCTATATTGATAAACGGACGAAGAATGACTAATGTAGGTCTTTTTAGAAAATATATTGAATCATATTTACTCCAACATCCGGGCGTAAAAAACAATATGCTTATTATGATACGCCAACTCGAAACTGAAGACAGCGGCATTCCTATACAGGTATATTGCTTTACAAACACGACTGTCTGGGCAGAATATGAAGTTATTCAGGCAGATATTTTCGACCACTTATTTGCGGCTGCCGGTTATTTTAATCTTGAAATTTTCCAAAAACCAAGTGGTAAAGATATTACAACAAGTATTTCGCAACTCAAAACCTAATTTACTATACATATTCTTCCGAATATTTGACACGTTCAGGATACATTGAAAAATAAATTAATGCACAAAGACACATATCACAGAATAATAAAAAGTATATCTTTGTTATAAAACACAGTATAATATATGCAAAAATTATCAGTAGCAATTATTACATTCAACGAAGAACATAATATACAACGATGCGTAGAATCGGTACTATCAGTTGCTGACGAAATTCTTATTGTTGATTCATATTCTACTGATTTAACAGAACAAATATGTACAACATACCCAAAGCTGCGTTTTATACAACATACTTTCGAGGGGCATATTCAACAAAAAAACTATGCAAAAGATATGTGCACACACAATTTGGTACTCTCACTCGATGCAGATGAAGCCATTTCCGAAAAACTACGAACACACATACAACATATAAAAAAACATGGCACAGCAGACGGATACACAAGTAACAGACGTAATCATTTTTGTGGTCAGGCAATAAAACATTGTGGATGGTACCCTGATATTAGCCTTAGATTGTGGCATAAACACAAAGGGAAATGGGGCGGTTCTAATCCGCATGATATTTTTATTATGAATCAAAACACCACTGTTGAACATATACCAGGAGACATACTTCATTATACATTTAACAGTATAGACGAACACTGCAAACAAATTAATTATTTTTCGCGTATCTCTGCCGAATCTAAACATGCCCGCGGCAAAAAATCGAATTTGCTAAAAATACTACTGTACCCATGGTGGCGATTTGTACGAACATTCATTTTGCAAGGAGGCTTTTTAGACGGCTTAACAGGATATATTATTTGCAAAAACTCCGCACACGCAGTATTTTTAAAATACATTAAACTGTATAAACTCTCTCAAAATGGTGCAGAAAAAAAATAATGTGATTTCTGACATACTCGCCGTTCTTCCCGAAAACCGGGCGTATATCAATTTTTTGATTCCCAGGAAAAAGTAATATATGTAGGCAAAGCAAAAAACCTGAAAAAGCGTGTTTCTTCCTACTTCGTAAAAGAACACGAACACGGCAAAACAAGAGTATTGGTAAAAAAAATTCACCATATTCGCCACATTATTGTTTCGAACGAACAAGAAGCACTTTTGTTAGAAAACAATTTAATTAAAAAATACCGTCCTCGCTATAACGTTTTGCTTAAAGATGACAAAACATATCCGTGGATTGTACTAAAAAATGAACCATTTCCACGTGTGTTTCATACACGAAAAATTATAAAAGACGGCTCTCAATATTTTGGACCATACGCAAATGTTCGCATGTCGCGTATGTTGCTCACCATGATTCGTCAATTATATAAAATACGGACATGCAAACTTAATTTATCACCACGAGAAATTGCAAAAAACAAATACAAAGTGTGCCTGGAGTATCACATACATAATTGTGCAGGACCATGTGTGGGGCTTCAGTCCGAATCATCATACAACGAAACAATACATGAAATAAGTCACATACTTAAAGGGAACACCTCAACCGTGCTCCATATACTCCGCACAAAAATGCAAAAATGTGCAGAAAAACTTGAATTTGAAGAAGCAGAACACATAAAAGAACAAATACAACAGTTAGAAAAATACCAAAGCCGCTCTACAGTAGTAAACCCAACAATATCAAATATAGATGTGTATTCTATACTAGACGACATAGACACAGCATATGTCAACTTTTTGAAAATACAAAACGGAGCAGTTACTCAATCACATACTATTGAAATCAAAAAAAAATTAGATGAAAGTTCGGAAGAGATTTTAGGCATGGCAATAACCGAAATGCGGCAAAAAATTCCAAGTTCAGCACAAGACATTATTGTACCGGTCATACCTAATTTTTTATTAACCGATGTCGAATTCCATATACCTCAACGAGGCGACAAAAAAAAGCTGCTCGAATTGTCCGAAAGAAATGTGTCTTATTACAAATTAGAAAAACTCAAACAACTCAAACGACTCGATCCCGAAAAGCACTCACACCGTATACTCAAAACAATACAAAAAGACCTGCAATTAAACACACTTCCCACCCATATGGAATGTTTTGACAATTCAAACATTCAGGGAAAATACCCGGTTGCTGCCTGCGTTGTATTTAGAAATGCAAAACCCAGCAAAAAAGACTATCGCCACTTTAATATACAAACAGTTGAAGGCCCCGACGATTTCGCCTCAATGGAAGAAGTGCTTTACCGACGATACAAAAGACTGATTAACGAAAATAAACCATTACCGCAACTCGTAATTGTAGATGGCGGAAAAGGACAGTTAAATTCGGCAGTAAAAATATGTAAAGAACTAGGTATTTTCAACACCGTACAGCTTATTGGTATAGCTAAACGCCTCGAAGAGATTTTTTTCCCGGACGACCCTATTCCAATTTATTTGGATAAAACAAGCGAAACTCTCAAAATCATACAACATATGCGAGATGAAGCACACCGATTTGGTATTACACATCATCGCAATCAACGTTCCAAAAATTTCATACAATCAGAACTTACAACTATACCGGGTATAGGCAACAAAACAGCAGAAGAATTGCTCCAACATTTCAAAGCAATCAAAAAAATTAAAGAGGCAGAACTATCCGAAATAAGTACTGTTATTGGACCATCTAAAGCACAAATAGTGTATTCATTTTTCAACAAAAACTCACACAAATAACACCCTCAAACAGAGATAATATACACGGTTTTTATTTACAAGAGACCTCTTTACATCAAAAAAATCTATTTGTAAAAATCAAATAAAATCAGTATTTTTACCTCAGATAAACAGGTCGGTTACATATTTTTTTAAGATTAACCTGACAAAACTAAATTACTATGAACAGATTAATTATTGCATCAAATAGATTACCGGTACATATTTCAGAAAACGAAGACGGTCTAGAAGTTACCCCAAGTGCAGGAGGATTAGCCACAGGACTCAAATCATACCACAAACGGAACAATAGTATATGGATAGGTTGGGCAGGAATGATAACGGACGACACAAAAAACAAAAAAACGTTATAAAAAAACTCGAAACAGAACAGTGCAAACCTATTTTAGATCCTTGCGGGGGGTGCGGTATCTCCTTTCGTTGATGTAGCCGGGAGATGCCACGCTGGGGCGTGGCATGACGATATGTAAA
>JAWOEL010000100.1:0-5188 GCA_046482735.1 Bacteroidales bacterium
GGATGCATCACCACTCGTGTAATACAATTTTGGTGTGTAGTATCATCTGATTTATACATCATAAATAAACTATCAACTATCGTTCTTACCGGATTATTCAAAACAATTTCTATTGGTTCATCTATATGCAACGATTCTTTTTGTTGATCTGCAATATGCAGTACCAATTCAGGAAATCTAGCAGTTCTAAATGTTTCATCAGGCGTATATATAGATGAAAAAGATATTTCTTGTTGATGATTATGTTCATATTCCACTATTAATTCAGGATTTTTCAATGTGGCAACTTCTTCATCTGTTATCCAACATAAAAGTGAGTTAGTCTGCTCGTCATATTCACTTACATACCAATTTTTCTTTTCCGGATATTGTTGAAGTTCAAGCGATACATTTTGCGGAGAATGTAATTTTTTTGCAAAATACAAAGCAAAACGCGAATCTCCTTTCGTTTGGTTTATAATTTTTTGATTTTCATAATAATAGTCGGTTCTCTCACTCGATTTTTTACCTACGTGTTGATGTTGGTTTAATTGCATAATTTCAACAGAATCAACAATTTTCCCGTTTCTGTTTGTGTATGCAACTGTATCATGTTTCTCAAATACAAAGACAGAATCAGTAAAATAATCAACAGGTCTGTTGGTTGAGAACAAAACACTATCGCCGGGCAAAACAGAGATTGGCGATCTACCATCAACCGAACACACCAAATGTTTCGGAAGTTCTTTGGCAGAAAAAAAGACAATTGTATCGGTAAATTCAGACATATTGTTTTCAACTACAACTTGCATAGAGATACTATCAGCATATATAAGCGACGAGTCAACCAACCATACCAATAAACTATCATTATCTATACTCTCAAGAGTATAATCTTGTGAAGATTGGTAACCAGGAATAGTAACTTGCATATTTGACATATTAAAAGTGTCAGCAAAACCACACGAAACTAAATAGGGAGATAATCGTTCAAAATTGGTAATTGATTGCGAACGGTTTTTATTATCAAACAAATACAACATCACAGAATCAGGTTGAAATATTTGTTTTTGTACAATGTGCACAGAATCCAGAGAAAGAGAATCCAGCGAATCTGAAACAACAAGTGTATCTGAAACCACCTCAACAGAAGGAGTTATTACTGAATCTAAAAATGCTATCTGTTCTGAAGGAAGGTTAAACATATAATCATTATTCTTATCTGCAATAGCATACATTGAATAGGTTCCGGCACGTAAATTTGTAAACTTATATTCCCCGGATGTGTTTACTCGTGTAATATACATCGGCCGTTGAGAGTAAAAAGCAGAATCAGCAGTATCCTGATATAATACAACAAAGACATCTTCAGGTAATGTGTGTTGTACTGTATTGTGTACTTTTCCTGCTATTTGTAAAGAATCAATTTCATTTCCGGTAGAAAAAGCATATACATATTTTTCAAGTATATTGCCTTCATTCCTGTCTTGAATTGCTTGTGCAAAATTAAAAGTATATGTTGTATTATCCACTAATTCCTGTGTAGGAACACTAATAACAATTTTTTTTCTTCGCAACATAATATCAGGATTTTCTTCAAACACCGGTGAAATGATACAATTTTGCTGCACATTATTCAAATCAATATTTTCATTAAAGAATATAGTTATTCTTGAAGGATACACATTAACGCTTCCATTATAAGGCTTCGTTTGAATAACCTTGGGTGCCAGAGTATCTTTAGCACCACCCATAGGACGAGACTCACGAGCACAATTCATCAGTCCAAACACAAACGGTAAAACAATTACAAAAGATATATATACAGCATTAACTCGAAATTTCATATGTTTATATTAATTGACTTTGTAGCTCTCCATGATTTTTATAGTATCAAACAACTCATTAAGCTTATACATACTCTTTGCATTATGCGTATTTGGCAAAACGCGAATCATGGTTCTATTTGTTAATTTAAACCTTTCTATGCAAACATACAAAAGACTTTATAATTTCGCTATAAATTACATTAATTAAGAAATAAAAAATATGTATATTCGCATATATTATATAATAAATAATAAGAAGAATAATGAATATTTTATTGATAGGATCCGGAGGTCGAGAACATGCTTTTGCATGGAAGTTAACACAAAGCTCATTATTGTCAAATCTTTATATAGCTCCGGGGAATGCCGGCACTGCTGAATTAGGGACTAATATTGCTGTTTCACCACACGATTTTGATGCAATAAAACAAGCAGTTCTGAAATATTCCATCTCTATGGTAATTGTAGGTCCGGAAGATCCTTTGGTACATGGTATTCACGATTTTTTCAAAACAAACACAGATATTGCACACATTCCGGTAATAGGACCGCAAAAAAAAGCTGCACAATTAGAAGGGAGTAAGCAATTTGCAAAAGAATTTATGAACAGACATGGAATTCCTACAGCTGCTCACATTACGGTTTCTCCAGAAAATATTGAAGAAGGCTTTGATTTTCTAACAACTCAAAAGCCTCCGTACGTACTTAAAGCAGATGGATTAGCCGGTGGTAAAGGTGTTCTTATTCTAGACTCAATTACCGAAGCCAAACAAGAACTTCACAACATGTTAGATGGCAAATTTGGCGATGCGAGTAAACAGGTTGTTATAGAGGAATGTTTACACGGTATAGAAATGTCAATTTTTGTATTAACTGATGGTAAAGATTACGTTATTCTTCCCGAAGCAAAAGACTACAAACGTATTGGCGAAGGAGATACCGGTCTCAATACCGGTGGTATGGGGGCTATTTCACCTGTTCCATTTGCATCAGAAAAAGTGCTTTCGGCTATAGAACAAGATATTATAAAACCAACTATAGAAGGTCTGCAAAAAGATACTATTCCATACTGTGGATTTATTTTCTTTGGACTTATGGTAGAAGATGAATCCGCAAAAGTTATTGAATATAACGTTCGTATGGGTGACCCGGAAACGGAAGTTGTATTTCCTCGCATAGAGTCTGATTTACTTGATTTATGTATTGCTGCTTCTGAGGAAAAGTTATCTGAAAAATCAATTACCTTAAAACCCGAAACTGCTGCTACTGTTATGCTCGTAGCCGGTGGATACCCCGGTCGATACGAAAAAGGTACACAGATAAAAGGGCTTTCAAATTTTTCAAAAAGCATATTATTTCATGCCGGTACAACACATAACAACCAAAACCAGATAGTTACATCGGGTGGACGTGTTATTGCAGTTACATCATACGGAAACACAAAAGAAGAAGCTCTAAAACATTCATATAATACAATATCACACATTTCTTTCGACAAAATGAATTATAGAAAAGATATTGGATTTGATTTATAAATTATGATTTATTCAATATTACATAAAAACACACCATTTACGTTTATTTTGTATCCCATAGTTTTATTGGGTATATGGACACCGTATATTCTTCTTAATCCTGAAACTATACAAGTATACTACGATGCTGACCCTATGCCGCTCTATAAGTTTATGACATCAATAGGAACATCACATTGGGGACAAATAGTAATGCTACTTGCAACAATTTTGTTTAATGCCTTTCTTTTATCACGAATAAATAATTCATTCCGGCTTATAGAAAAACGAACTTCTATAAATTTATTTATATTCTTTATTCTATCAGGTAGTTTTACCATTTTTATGCAATTTAACCCCCTTCAGTTTTCTCTTACGTTTTTGTTATTATGTATATTTTCGCTATTCAAAATATATAAAAGAGAATATGCACTCCGACCGGTTTTTGAAGCGGGTTTATTTATTAGTTTAGGGAGTTTGTTTTATGCTAATATGATTTTTTATGGCATATTTATTTTTTTGGCCATAATGGTGCTTTTGCCATTTAACTGGAGGCAATGGGCCGCAGGAATTTTTGGCATACTCACGCCACTTGTGGTTACTGCTTCTGTCTTTTTTCTCACCAATAATCTATCAGAGTTCACACACACAGTATCTCAAAATATAACTACGTGGCACTCTTCTTTTCAACTCACCACTATTCATTATATATTTATTGGCATAGTATCTCTTATCTTTATAAGATCCCTGGGCTATTTATTTTCAGGGTCTATACGAAAAATATCTACACGTAAATATTATACTCTCTTACTATTTCTCATTATTATAACTACTATATTCTTTTTTTCTGTTCCGGGTGCAAACAAAGAATTATTTATTTTTATTATTCCTTCTACCGTATTTATAATATCTAATTATCTGGAAAACATACGCTCACGATTTTGGCAAGAATTCCTTTTTATTCTTTTACTTGCCTCATCAGTCGCTATCCAATTATGGCAAATCGCTTAAAAAAATTAAGCTTTGTATATGAGCGTCTTACAAACTATCTATTAGTTTATTTAAAGAAAACCTGACTTATTGTTGACATCTACGTTTCTTTAACATATATTTGCACTGCTTTTAAACAGATACAAAATACATATAAGATATATCGCGGGATGGAGCAGTTGGTAGCTCGTTGGGCTCATAACCCAAAGGTCGTCGGTTCGAATCCGGCTCCCGCAACTAAGTAAAAGAGTTCATATTGTGAGCTCTTTTTTTTGCGGTATAGTTACATATCTAAGCTTCTTTTTTAAGCACCATCTTTATAAAATATTTTGTTGTCGCATAACGTATTACTTTAACTGACTATTTTTGTACAGAAAAGAATATAAGTATACCAATTAGTTATAATCTTTAACAGCTAAAATCACATCTCTAATGAAAAACCAATCGGCACCCTATAATACACACTAACCGGCTTACCATCCTGCATACCGGGGCTTTTAAACCGCGGCAGTGTGCTCACTACGGCAACAGCAGCCGAGTCTAATTGAGGATCAACACTTTTTACAACTGTTACATCGTGCACATATCCTTCTTCATTAATTACAAATTGAACCAGGACCATTCCTTCAACATTATTTTTCATTGCATTTATAGGATAATCTAGTTGCTTAGAAATGTAATCAACTAAAGCATAATCGCCACCGGCATATTGCGGCATAACTTCCGGTTTTTCATATATTTCTTCTTTTGATGTGTCTGTTTGCGATTGCGAAAATACTGAAGCAGAAAACAATAAAAAAATACTGCTGCATATTATTTTAGATATACTCACTGTTCGTTTCATGTTGGTTCTTTTTTTACATTCAGGGCTAAAAA
>JAWOEL010000129.1:0-33816 GCA_046482735.1 Bacteroidales bacterium
CATTAACAACACGAAATAAACCGTAAAATAAGCATATTTTCGTGGTAATCTTGCAATTAATTGAAACGGGCGGCTACTGTAGCTATACAGCAAAACAACAGCAGGCACTAAAAAAACAACGATTGACTGCAATAATAATGCCTCACGAATATAATTTTTATTATGTAATAATTGAGATGCTTCAATTAATCTACGAGTATACCCATCATACTCCAGATTATGCAGAGCCGCAAATATATGACCGAAAAAAAACTGTATCCCTACTGCACAGATAATAGAAATAACAATTCCCGCAAGCAAGCGGGCATACAATGGTAACTGATAAAATGAACGTATCATTTTTGTATCCCCGCTACAAATTCCAAAATATGATTTTGAGGTGAAAATTCTTTCACCGTACACAATCCTAATTTTTCTATTGCAACATCAATAGGATTAGTATGTACTAATTTTTCATTATATTGAAACGCCATGCCGGCATGTTCAAGTGCTTCATAAGGAACCAATCCCACAATTTCTGAACCGGTAACCTCAACACCATAAGCTGTGGCAAGACGAGAAACCTCATTAAAAACACGAGCCAAGCCAACCATTTTATAATCGGTAATATTAACTGATACCTGAACTGTATTGAAATCCTCTATATACCAGCCAATTGCTTTAACTCCTTTTAATAAACCCGTTTTTTTAATAGTCCGGACGCCATGTGAATCATAATAGGTTCCTCCAGATTCGCGAAGCTGAACAGCAATATTTTTTGCGATATCCAGATTTGAAGTATTCAGATTTACATTATACGCAATAAGAAAATTTCGTGCCCCAATTGCGGTTACACCACATTCCTCATTAAAACTTTTAGGTCCATAATCCGGTATCCAATCAACATTTTGCATTTTAAGGTAAAGTCTTTCATACTCCCCTCGACGAATTTGCTCTAGTTTAGAACGATACGCATACCGTGCATTTGCTTCGTACAAATAAACAGGCACCAACAACTCTTCACCTACACGTTTCGCCAAAGATTCGGCATATTCCACCACCTGTTCCAAAGAAATATCAGCAACAGGAGTTAACGGACACACATCAATTATTCCCATACGCGGATGTTTACCGGAATGTTGTTTCATCGTCAACAATTCTAGAGCTTTTTTATACATAGCAAAAGCTGCATCAACCACGGCATCGGGCACCCCCACAAATGTAAACACCGTTCTGTTCACATCTTTTCCGGAATCTACGTGCAACAATTTTACACCATCCACTTTACCCACCACATCGGCTAATATATCAATAATTTCTTTATTTTGCCCCTCTGATATATTGGGAGTACATTCTATTATTTCCATATTGGTAATTATTAAATAAATTCAGACAAGGTAGCAACCATCACAGCTTTTATTGTGTGTAAACGATTTTCTGCTTCATCAAAAACAATACTCGCCTCAGATTCAAACACCTCCTCTGTAATTTCGAGTGATTCAAGACCAAATTTTTTAAAAATTTCTTCGCCCAAAGATGTTTCTCTATTATGAAATGCAGGTAAACAATGCAAAATTTTAACATTTTTATTTTTCGTACGATGTACCATATCAATGTTTATTTGATACGGTTTTAATAAATCAATACGTTCTTTCCAAACCTCTTGAGGTTCACCCATAGAGACCCACACATCGGTATAGAGAAAATCAACAAACTGAACAGCTTTGTCTACATCTTCGGTAATTAATATTTTAGCACCTGTTTTTAAGGCTATTTTCTCACATTTTTCAACAATTTCCTGTTCTGGTTGTACCGAAGCTGGTGCCGCAAGACGTATATCCATTCCCATAATTGCAGCCCCAACTAATAAAGAATGAGCCATATTATTGCGTGCATCACCAACATAGCAAAAGGAAACACGCTGTAAAGGTTTTAAACAATGCTCTTCCATTGTCATAAAGTCAGCTAATATTTGCGTTGGATGAAATTCATCAGTTAAACCATTCCAAACCGGAACACCCGCACATTCAGCTAATTGCTCAACAATATCTTGCCCGAAACCTCGATATTCTATGCCATCATACATACGCCCCAATACGCGTGCTGTATCTTTTATAGATTCCTTGTGCCCTATTTGCGTGCCGGAAGGTCCGAGATAGGTTACATGTGCCCCTTGGTCATATGCTGCCGTTTCAAAAGCACAACGGGTACGAGTAGATGTTTTCTCAAAAATTAACGCAATATTTTTTCCACTCAAATGTTTTTTTTCTGTATTATGCTTCTTTTGCTTTTTTAAATCATGAGACACATCCAACAAAAATCTAATGTCTTCTGCTGAAAAATCTAACAATTTTAAAAAATGTTTGCCGTATAAATTATTCGTATGTGTCATAGTAATCTCATCTAAATTTAACAAAACTGTTTTCACTACAAACTTAAATAAAAATATGATTTAGTTCAGCAATAAAATAATAAAAATCACTTTACTTCTTGTCGAAGTAAAGAAAAACTGTATTTTTGTGTTAGCTACAGTTTTCATTACAATTACATGATAGAAATAAAAATATCTACGCTGTTTCTTATTATAAGCTATATTCTTATAATAAGTGCTGGTATACAAATAATATACTACCTGTTTTTTTACCTGAGAATTTGTTTTGTCAAACGAAAACAACCACATGTATCCACTGTTCCAATTTCGGTTATTATTTGTGCACAAAATGAAGAAGACAATTTACGCAAGCACCTTTCTGCTATTATTACACAAAAATACCCTGAATTTGAAATTGTTGTAATAGATGATTGCTCAGAAGACGACACAGAATTCTATGTACGTAAACTTGCACAAGACCATGCACATATAACATATCGAAAAATAGTAAAAGATCCGAAATTCCGACATAATAAAAAACTGGCAATAACATTAGGTATCAAAGCAGCCACATATAACCATTTTGTTTTTACCGATGCAGATTGCTATCCGACATCTGATGAGTGGCTACAAAAAATCTCTAATGAATTCACCCCCCGCACACACATAATACTCGGATATGGAGGATACAAACCAACACGAGGATTTTTAGACAAACTCGTTCGTTACGACACATTTTCTATTGCACTCCAATATTTATCATTTGCTCATGCAGGCATTCCATATATGGGAGTTGGCAGAAACATGGCATATACACGTCATATATACGAACAAAGCAGCAAATTCAGACACCATTACCACATACGTTCGGGCGATGATGATTTATTTATACGCGAAATGGCACATAGACAAAACACGAACATTTGTCTTAACAAAAAATCATTCACATTATCTGAACAGGTACAAACATTTAAAGAATGGCGATCACAAAAAAAACGCCATTTACACACTGCCGTAAAATACTCTTTTTTACATAAAATTCTTCTGTTATTAGAGCCATTAAGCAGATTATTATTTTATATATGCCTGCCTGTTTTTTTTACCTATAACATAACACAATTTTATTATACAGCTATTTCATGTATTGCCTTACGATTTATCTTTTTTCTTGTAATTAATAATTGTGCCATGAATAGGTTAAAAGAAAAAAAATTATTAGTATATTCGCTATTATTTGATTTTGTATTACCAATTATTATATTAGTATTGCATATACAAAACAAGATATACTCACTTTCAAAAAAATGACACAGAAAGAACAGTTTTCATCAAAAGCCAAACAGGATATGTTTCTTGTAGACCAAGCACTTCAAGGGAACCAACAAGCATATTCTCACTTAATGCAAAAATATCGTGACACTATATACTACATGCTTCTTAAAATGGTGAAAAATGAAAACGATGCAGAAGATTTAACTATAGAAGCATTTGGAAAAGCTTTTAAGAATCTGAGTCAATACACATCGAGCTATGCTTTCAGCACTTGGTTATTTCGCATCGCATCAAACAATTGTATAGATTTTTTGCGTAAAAAAAAGACACAAACTATTTCTATAGACCAAACATCTGAAAATGAAGAATACAACAGTCATGTATCTATAGAAACGACCGATTTAAACCCTGAAGAAAGCTTAATTAAAAGTCAAAATAAAGAAAAAATAATAGGAATTGTTGAGCAATTAAAACCACGCTACAAAGAACTTATCGAATTACGCTATTTTAAAGAATTTGCGTACGAAGAAATTGCACAACATATGGATCTTCCATTAGGAACCGTTAAAGCACAACTATTCAGAGCACGGGAATTGCTTACAAATATTCTTTCTAAAACCAAAAACTGATACACAACATACATGAAAAACGATATTCGTGATTTTTTTCCGAACCTTTCACAACATCAATATACCCAACTTGATACACTTGGTGAATTATACACATACTGGAACGAACGAATAAATGTAATCTCAAGAAAAGATATTGATAATATCTACCCCCACCATATACTGCATTCCTTATCTATTGCCCACAAGTTTTCATTTACACCAGGCACCACAATACTGGATGTTGGTACCGGCGGTGGATTTCCGGGAATTCCTTTAGCAATATTATTTCCCGAAGTTTCTTTTACTTTGGTTGATGCAACAGCAAAAAAAATTTCGGTTGTTTCAGCAATATCGAAATCATTATCATTAACCAATGTAGAAGCCAAGCAAATCCGTGTAGAAAAACTACATACAACATACAATTTTATAGTAAGCAGAGCTGTAACAGCATTTCCGAAATTTGTAGCACTCACCAAAAAAAACATCTCATCAAAACACACAAATCAAACAAATGGTATAATTTATTTAAAAGGAGGTGATTTTTCTGAAGAGGTTTCGCAATTCAAATCTCATAAAATATATTCACTATCAGACATATTTCCACATCCTTTTTTTGAAACAAAAAAGATTATTTATTTACCAATTGTTTCGTGAAAAAATTTTTTATTCTCAATAAAACCACTATTTTTGCAATCCAAAATTCTTGTATTAAGAAGATATTTATTATTTAGAAACATTAATTTAAAAAATATTTACTGATGAAAAGGACATATCAACCTTCGAAAAGAAAAAGAAAAAACAAACACGGTTTCAAAGAAAGAATGTCTACAGCAAATGGCAGAAAAGTTGTAGCTGCTCGAAGAGCTAAAGGTAGAAAAAAACTTACTGTTTCTGACGAGCCAAAACATAAAAAATAATTTTCATTTATCAAAAAAAACATATAAAATTTAAAGCGTATTTGTTAAAAGTACGCTTTTTTTGTTCTTATTATACAACAAACTGTATCTGATAGTACTTTTTTATACCTTTTTGTAAACAAAGATAACAGATACACATACTATTAATTTTATATAAAATAACTATTATTTAATAATAAAGTATTTATATAGCAGTTTTATAACTATGTTTGTAATAATAGAATAATGCATAAAAAACACACAGCATGAAATATGCACTGATTTGTATATTATTTTTTTTCTGTGCAAGCAGCAGTTTTGCTCAAAATGATTCAGATTTAAATCAACTTGCATTATTATATTATTCAAAAAATGAATATACGCGAGCAGCAGAATTATATGAAAAATTATACGCAAACACTCATTCTGATATTCATTTTAAATATGTATTGTCGTGCTATAAAAACTTAGACTTATTTGAAAAATCAAAAAAAATAATACAAGAACAAATAGAACACAAACCCGACAATCTTTTTTACAAGGTTGCCCTTATACAATTATATCAAGAAAACGACCTCACAAAGGAAAGCGAAAAATTAAACAAAAAAACAAAGCGTGCCGCACTTCGTAACAAATCAACCACAATAGAATTATTAAAAGCATATAAAGAACATTCACTTATAAATCTTGCACACGATTTTATACCTAAAGCCAGAAAAAAATATAACAACTCTACAGAACTCAGCAAAATTATAAGCTCCCTCTATATAGAATCAGGCTTATACAAAAAATCAATACAAGAATACTTAAATCTTATAATTCACACCCCCGAAGAACTTTCGTTTGTTCAAGAACAATTACAATTCATACTATTTGAAAACAATACAGGAGAATTAAGTGAATTACTGGCAAAAAAAACAATAGAAAAACTTGACACTCACAAAGACAACACAGCACTCTACGAACTACTTATTTGGGTATATATTCAAGAACAAGATTTCTCAAAAGCATTTCATATTGCTCAATCATTAGATATACAAGAAAATGGCAATGGAAAACGAATTTTCGAAATAGGGAAAATTGCTAAATCACAAAAAAAATATACCGCAGCCATAGAAGCTTTTTCATATATCCTCTCCAAAGGGCAAAATAATAATTACTATCGAGCAGCTCTTAAATTGACCTTAGAAACTACGCAAGAAGAATTATTTAACTCACAAAACATAACACAAGAGAAACTACAAAATCTTGAAAAAAAATACACAAAAGCCTTAGAAACACTCGGAAAAAATAACGAAACAGTAGACATTGCCCGAGGTTTAGCACATATACAAGCATTTTACTTAAACAAAAGCTCAGAAGCTCAACAACTACTAGAACACATTATTGAGATACCACGAATTCACCCTCATGAAAAAGCTTTATGTCAACTAGAACTGGCAAACATAATGGTTTTTAATGACGATGTGTGGTCTGCAAATTTATTGTATGCAAAAATTGCCCTAAATTACAAAAATAACGACATAGGTCACCGGGCACGATACAAACAAGCAAAACTTGCATACTACAATGCCCAATTTTCATACGCACAAGCATTACTCGATATCTTAAAAGCGAACACAACAAAATTAATTTCTAATGATGCACTCGAACTTTCACAACTAATAGCAAAACATGCTCAACACGATACTACAGCCGAAGCACTCACTTTATTTGCTCAGGCTGATTTACGGATATACCAAAAAAAACATTCTGCAGCAACCAGATTATTTGATTCAATAGCACAAACATTTCCCGGACACTCATTGCAAAGCATGATATTATTTCGCAAATCAAAAATTGCAAACTACCAAAACGACACGACACAAAGAATTACCTATTTAGAAAAAATTGTAGAAAATTATCCGTACGACATTATTACACATAAAGCACATTTTTTGTTAGCAGAATACTATCACAAAACCACTAACAACAAAGACAAAGCACGTTTCCACTACAAAAAAATAATAGATAATTATCCTAATAGTTTTTATATAACCCAAGCCCGAAAAGAATATAGAAAATTATTAGAACAATAATTTTTTGTATACTTGCATTATAAACAGATACAAAATGAAAAAAAACAGAGCTTTATATATTTTAATTTTCACAATTATACCATATATAGTGTTTAGTCAAACACCAACTTCTGTAGAAAAAAGCAATATTACAGACACAATTGGTAATAAAATTTATTTTAAACATCCTATTAAAAAAGGCCACACAATCTATTCTATAAGCAAAGCATATAATGTTTCTATCGATAAAATTGAAGACTTAAATCCCGAAATTGAAGATGGTTTAAAAATTGAAGATACGCTTTTTATTCCAAAAGAAATTTTAAAACCAAGTCAATCTCGCCAAGCATACAGTATTGAAAAACAACACACAAACATTCCCGAAAAAGACAGTATATCTGATAGCACACAAACATTCACTCCATCATCAAAAAAATCTACAAACATTCAACATTCTAAAGAACAAGCATATTATATTCACACCGTTTCAAAAGGACAAACACTCTATTTTTTATCTAAGCTTTACGACACGACAACGACAGCACTCTATGCATCAAACCCCGGCATATCAGAAAATATTTCTATTGGTCAAAAAATAAAAATCCCATGTAAATCCTGTCCTCCTCCACAAAAAAACACAAAAATTGAAATAGAAAAAAAACCAAAAAAACCCATCAAATATACCATAGACTCATTAGAATCTATATATGATATTGCATACAAATATAATATACCACCGGAAATTATTTACACATATAACCCTGAACTAACCGACACGACAGATACTGTTTTGTATGAAAAAAAAATAGAACTACCAATTCACAAAAAATTCAAACAACAACATTTTATTTATTATGAAATCCCTCGTAATACCAACGTATCACGAATTAGTCAAAAATTTAGAATAACAAACGAAGAATTAAAAAAATACAACCCCCGCCAATCAACAAAATTAGAACACAAAGCATATCTTAAAATTCCAATAAACGATAATAACAAAAAAATTGCTCAGTCAGTTCACGAAGAACAAAAAGAATATATTTTTCACACCGTAAAGCCAAAAGAGACAATATATTCTATTACAAAAAAATACGATATAAATGAACGCACATTATATAGTTTAAATGGAAATCTATCTCGATGGAAACCTTTATCTGTAGATGATGTTCTAAAAATTCCGGCACCCGAAAATACCGAAACATACATATATTGCGACACAATAACCCGAAAAAGATCTCAAGAAAAATTACTAACACCACTACTTGCTGAATGCTTCGACACAACCAAAACCCCGCGTACGTCATATAATATTGCTCTTCTTCTGCCATTTTTTCTGGAAGCTAACAATGATTTAGACGACGACACTGATATTATAGACAAACAAAGAGATATTTTCAAACCATCTATACCTTTTATTGAATATTACGAAGGTGTACTTCTTGGAATAGATTCATTACGAAAACGGGGAATATCAATCAATCTTCACACTTTTGACGTAAACAAAGACTCCCTCGAAGCACTTACAACACTACGGAAACTCGAAAACAAAAACTTAGACTTAATTATAGGTCCGGTATTTCCTAGCATTTTCAATATAATATATAGATTTGCCGATAAAAACCAAATTCCTATAGTTTCACCTCTCGCAGCAAGTGACTATATTTTAGAAAAACATCCTCTTGCTATTCAAATAAACCCACCCGAACGATTACGACATAATAAAGTTGCAAAAAAAATACTCACACAAAAAACAGAAAAAGAAAAAAAACACATTATATTAGTATACAATTCTGTTGTTTTGGAAGAACAACAGGTAAACCACTGTCATAAAACTATACAAAAAGTTTATAACGAAGATACTATCTCTAACGATTCTATAGTAATTACAGATATACTTTTCCCCGAAGATAAAATAGAAGGACTCAAAAATGCTATGGATGAAGATGCCGAAAATATTATTGTTGTTGTATCAAGAAACCAAGCTTTTATTACAAATCTTGTAACTCAATTATATTGGCATATTAAAGATTATCCTATAAATTTATACGCATTTTCCTCATGGGAACAATATGAAAATATTGAACTAAACTTTTTGTTTGAACTACAACTGAGATACTCAACAAGTGGTTATATTGATTACTCTTCAGATTCGGTATGTACTTTTGTGGAAACATATCGCTCTTTTTTCAAAACAGAACCAAGCAGATTTAGCTTTCAGGGATACGATCATATATTATATTTTGTGGAAAGTTTAGAATATTTTGACACGAACCTTATACACTGTTTACCAGCATATACAAAAAAAGGACTATATACAGAATTTTCATTTATTAAAGAACACGAAGAAAATGGTCTTATCAATAATTCTATAGAAATTATTAAATTCTCAAAAGAAGATAATAAACTACACGTACTGGAAAACAACTAATACCTGCGTTTTTCATACACAGTGTTTTTTTAAAAAACTCCCATACTGTGCGGAAAAAAATCAGCCCCAGTAAGTACAAAAAAAAATTCTGTTTTGCATATATACAAAACAGAATTTTTTGAAGATATAAAAATAAAACTAAAATTTTATTTACTTTCTGTACATGCAGCAACAATATTTTCCACTAATTTTCTTATAGATTTCTGAGGCACAGCAGAAAAAGCAAGCCGAATAACATTACCAAAAACAATAACACCGGTAGAATATTTTTCGAGTAAAACCTGACGAATTTTTTCTCCCTCTAAACCATTTTTCAGCTGAATACACATAAAATATCCGGCATTAAACGGCAATGGTTCAAAAAACTCATTATCAGCATACTCCTCAAGAACAGACTCTAATTCAGCAAACCGAGCAGCTAGGGTGTTATATTTATCCTGCTTATACGACATGTATTTATCTGATTGATAAATTTTCATAAGCAAAGACTGAGATAAATTACTAATATTAGATATATTACCACGCAATGCACCAGCAGTTTTTGCCTCAAGAGTTTCATATAATTTAGCAGAAGCATTTTTTATTCCATACGTAATAAAACCAACTCTAAATCCCCACACATAATCTTCTTTTGTTGGTCCATCAATTTTCACAGCAAGCACATTTTCATGAACGTTAGCCAATTGAGTAAAAATAGATTCTGTATATACCTCATCTTTATATACCAAACCAAAATATGCATCATCAATTAATACAGTAACAGTATTTCCAGCCTCTGCTTCTTCTAGTATAACCTTTTTAATCTCCATAATTTCATCCAAAGAAGGAGAATACCCAGTAGGATTATTAGGAAAATTTAACAACACAATTTTTCGTGGACCCGTAGCATGTTTTAATGCGTGAGAAAAACCATCTACATTAAATTTCCCCTGTGCAAATAAAGAAAATGTTGCAATATCAGCTTTATATGAATTTTTAAAAATTAAATCATAATTTTCCCAATACAAATCAGGAGAAATAACACTATCCCCTTCCTCAACAAACATATATGCCGCCATGCTAATTGCATGTGTTAAACCATTAGTTGCTATAGGTAAACTAATTTGAGTGTCGGCTAAAGAAGGATTTTTTTCATATAAAAACTCTTTCCATTTTGCACGCAAATCCGGTTTTCCGTAACTCGGTGCATACGGATACATATGCTCGACTTCCATATTAGTAAGCGTATCGAATCCCTCCAAATGCATCGGTTTACCCTCATCGGTCATTGCCTGACCAATTGTGGCATTTATGTCTTTACCTTTTGCCTGTGCGGCTTGTGACAATATTCCTAACTTAGGAAAAAAAATATTTTTACCTCTTTCGGAAAGCATCGCCAAAACTGCAGGATTTTCTTTGCTTATAATTTCATTTAATTGAATAGCTTGAGAATCTGTCATTTTTTTTTAATTTAATTTTACTCAATTTAAAATATCAACCAAATATATTAGTATTGTGCAAAATCACAATCAAAAATAGTGCAGGATATAACATTTTTTTTTATGAGGTTTGCAATGTTTTAATATTATAATAATAATGTATCACTCCCTCCACATCAATTTCAGATAGAGAAAACAAGAATAAATTAACACACGTTAAAGTATTAATAAAAGACGTGCCGTTTCTTTGAATCGTTCAATATATTTCATATTCAAATTGAGAATACAAATTAAAAGTGCTTATATTTTTTTTTATTCACATAAAATGTACTTTTGTTTATAATAAAATAACAGTAGCATAAATTTTTAAAAATAAATACCATTATAACCAAATAAAAAAAACAATCATGAAACCATATTACCTAACTCTAATTATTCTATCAGTAACTATTCTTAATAGTTGTGTAACAACAAAACAGCTCACCTCAGAATCTGAATTTTTGGTCGGCTCATACACTTTTGATAATAGTTCAACACAAGACTTATCTCGTTATGGCATTGAAGCAGAACTAACTGAAATCGAATTTGTAGAAGACAGATTCGGAAATAGCAATTCTGCCGTTAAATTCAACGGTGCATCAAGCAAAATTGAATGCTCTGACGATAATAGAAACATAAAAAACTCAATGACCGTTATGGCTTGGATAAAATCAGAAACCGGAGATTTGCCTGCCGTGGTTGCAAAATATGACTGGCATGAAGACAACGGCTATGCATTGAGATTACGAGAAAAAGGTGAAGCAGCTATGGAAGGACGAGACGGGAACGATAAATATCAGCAATCAGGCCATAAAGGCTCATTATATGATAATAACTGGCATCATATTGTTGGAGTCGTTAATAATAATGAGTGGAAAATATATGTTGACGGAGAATTAATTTCTTCATCGGTAAATGAAAATCATACTATTGATGTATCAAATACTTCAACTCTTACAATCGGTGCATTTCCTGTTCCCAACGGAAAAGGAAATTACAGAAATTTCAACGGAATAATTGATGAAGTACTGATATATAATACTGCACTTAATAATAAACAAATCAAAAGTATATACACAACATCTAAAGAGAAAAGCCTCTAAACCTGCATTAAAAAGAGCACTTATACGAAACATCAGTCTATCTGAAAAAAACTTTTTTGCATTTCAAACATAACATTTATTTTACGGTTTAAGCATGAAAGCACAAACAGAGAAATCAACATCTTTTTTTGTGCAATTATATAGTACCTGCACGAGATATATTTATACGTAATTCTTCACAAAAACATACATCAAACACGCCAATATTCTTGCTTTTGAAAATACTATTTTGTACATTAGTACGTCTTAATAAAAAAAGGTTTATTATGTTAGAATACGGATTTCAAATTTTGCCAAAATTCATTTTTGATTCTGAATTATTTCACAAAGAACTGCAAAAAATTATTTCACATCTTACACCTTGTGAAATAGAAAAAATGAAAACATGGTTACAACGTAACTTCGAAAATGAATATGCAAAAAGTTGTTTAGTTTCTTAATTTATATCTGTCCATAATGCTCTGTATCGGCACATCAACTTAACTATTATCTTTAAATAGTTAAAATACATAATTCTTTTACACACAAAACAAACATGCAGACATTATGGACAGATTCAAAATTGCATTTCTGTATAAAAAATATATTAGCCGCAAAAGCACACAATTAAAATATATATAGCAAAACCACATTCAATTTAAATTGAAACTGTATTTTTGTACATTCAATACTAAAACAATATTTCGTGATTTACACAATAGGAGAAACTGTACTGGATATAATATTGCAAGAAATGACAGCACGGGCAACAAAACCTGGCGGATCAGCATTAAACACAGCTGTTAGTTTAGCAGAACTAGGAAACAATGTGAGTTTTATATCAGAATTAGGAACCGATAAAATTGGCGATTATATAATTAATTTTTTACACTCAAAAAACATCAACACATCTCACATTGTAAAACATGCACACAACACATCACTTGCTATCGCACACTTAGACACAAACAACGACGCACAGTATGAATTTTACAAACCTCAACCTAAGAGCGTTTATTATCCGGAAATTCCAATTCAGCAACAAGATATAGTACTTTTTTCATCGACCTACGCAATAGCAAACCGTAACAGAACAGCACTATTACGCATTCTTAAATCAGCACAAGACAAAAATGCTATTCGTATATACGATCCAAACATACGAACACAACACAATAAAAAAAGCAATGAATACAAAAGAATAACAGAAAACTTTACAATAGCAAACATAGTACGTGCATCAGACGAAGATTGCAAATCGATATTTAATACAACAACCCCCCACAAAGTATATTCATATTTACGCAAGTATAACGTTTCAATATTTATAATGACACGCAACAAACACAAAGTAGACATTATAACCCCACAATACTCACTTCAATACCCCGTGCCGGACATACAGCCCATAAGCACTATAGGAGCAGGCGACACCTTTAATGCAGGAATAACACATTGCTTACATCACATAACAAACAAATATACAGAAACATCAATTTCAACTATTCCACAAACATTTTGGGACAACGCAATTCCATTTGCAATAAAATGTGCAACTACAGTTTGTATGTCGTATGAAAATTACCTCACAAAAAAAGACAATTTAAAACCCGCAAACCAAGCATAATAATATATTCGGTTCGCCACAACAAGTAACAATCAAATTAATAAAAAAACAACTTATACAAAGAGCAACAAAAAAATGCACTATTATTTCACACATACATAGATGTAATCAACCAAGCCACTCATTAGCCCTTTAAACGAAAAAATTATATCGAATTCTGGTTATTAAATATTCAAACTTTCGTGTATATTTGCACATATAAAATAGAATTAATAAAAGTAGATTACAATATACTATGCAACAACTTAGTGAACAAGAGATAGTACGAAGAGAATCTCTTGAAAAATTGCGAGAACTGGATATTAATCCATATCCGGCACCAGAGTTTCCGGTCAATACAACAGCCAAAGATATAGCAGAAAAATTTGATCCAGAAAAAAAGAATTTTCAGGATGTAACACTGGCAGGAAGAATAATGTCGCGCAGAATAATGGGTAAAGCATCATTTTGCGAACTACAAGACAGCACAGGCCGAGTTCAACTTTATATAAACAGAGACGAAATTTGCCCCGGAGAAGATAAAACAATGTATAACGAAGTTTTCAAAAAACTGCTTGACATAGGAGACTTTATAGGCATAAGTGGCTATGCCTTTGTCACCAAAGTAGGAGAACGCTCAATACACGTACAAAACATTACAGTACTCAGCAAATCTATTCGCCCTCTACCAATAGTAAAAGAAAAAGACGGTAAAATATATGATGCTTTTACAGACTCCGAACAACGATACAGACAACGATATGTAGATTTGGTAGTAAACCCGAAAGTAAAAGAAATTTTTGTACAACGAACGCAAATCATGAACACAATGCGTTCATTTTTCAACGAACAAGGATACCTCGAAGTAGAAACACCAATTTTGCAACCGATACCGGGTGGTGCAGCAGCCCGTCCATTTATAACGCATCACAATGCACTCAATATGCCTCTTTATCTTCGTATAGCTAACGAATTATATTTAAAACGATTAATAGTCGGTGGATTTGACGGCGTATACGAGTTTGCAAAAGATTTCAGAAACGAAGGTATGGACAGAACCCATAATCCGGAATTTACCGTAATGGAAATATATGTTGCATACAAAGATTACAACTGGATGATGGATTTTACCGAAAAAATGATGGAACGCATAGCCTTAGATTTACATGGTAAAACAGATGTACAACTTGGAGAAAACACAATAAGCTTTGCACCACCATTTCGTCGTATTACAATGTTTGACGCTATAAAAGAACATACCGGATATGACATTTCCGACATGGATGAAAACAAGCTACGTGAACTCTGCGATAGCTTAGAAATTGAACACGATCCATCTATGGGAAAAGGCAAACTAATTGATGAAATTTTTGGAGAAAAATGCGAACAGCATTTTATACAACCAACATTTATCATAGATTACCCTGTAGAAATGTCACCATTATGTAAAAAACACAGAGAAAATCCAGAACTTACCGAACGATTTGAATTAATGGTAAATGGCAAAGAATTATGCAACGCATATACAGAATTAAACGACCCAATTGATCAACACGAACGATTCAAAGAGCAATTATCTTTATCACAAAAAGGTGACGACGAAGCTATGTTTATAGACTCAGACTTTGTGAAAGCACTTGAATACGGCATGCCGCCAACTTCCGGCATGGGAATAGGAATAGACCGTCTCTGTATGTTTATGACAAACACATCATCAATACAAGATGTGTTGTTTTTCCCTCAAATGAAACCTGAAACAAAACCTCAAAAAGATTCAATTGAAACATTTGAATCTCAAGGAATCCCTGAAGAATGGGCAGAAATTATTATGAATTTAGGATACACAACTATAGACGAAGTGTGTAACATAAAATTCACCAAATTACATCAAGAACTGTGCGGATATAACAAAAAAAACAAACTAAATCTTACTAATCCCCAACCGGAAGAAGTTAAAAACTGGATAGGTCAATAAAAAAAGATGGTTACAAAACAAAAAAGCATAGCATTATTAGGTAGCGGCAGCTGGGCAACAGCAATTGCTAAAATACTGCACACCAATGTCGACAAGCTACATTGGTATGTTAGAGAAAAAGAAGTAATTGAATCATTAAAAAAACACAACCAAAACACATTATACCTCTCTAATGTAAAGTTTAATACAGAAATACTAGAAGTAACCAACGACCCCAACAAAGCTGTTGCAAATGCAGATGTTATTATTTTTTGCGTACCCTCAAAATTTGTAGAATCATTAAGTAAGTCAATATCCATAGATATATCGAAAAAGCAAGTAGTAACAGCAGTAAAAGGTATTGTTCCTCATAACAATTTATTAGTATCAGAATATATACATAGGCATTTTTCAGTACCACACAATAATATTGCAGCAATATCAGGCCCCTGTCATGCAGAAGAAGTTGCACTGGAACGACTCTCATATTTAACTGTTGGAAGTCCCAATACCGATTTTGCACAAGAAATAGCAAAAAAACTTTCGGTATATTTCATAAAGACACATATATCACAAGATATAATTGGAATAGAATATTCAGCAGTACTCAAAAACATTATGGCACTTGCAACCGGCATTGGCCACGGTTTAGGCTATGGTGACAATTTTACCTCAGTACTTATATCCAATGCAATAAGAGAAATGAATCGATTTCTATCAGCAGCAAGTGTCGCAGAACGAGATATAAATGAATCAGTCTATTTAGGAGATTTACTAGTTACAGCATATTCTCAATTCAGCAGAAACCGAACATTTGGCATGATGATAGGTAAAGGCTACTCAGTAAAATCCACAGAACTCGACATGAACATGATTGCCGAAGGATATTACGGAGTAAAATGCATTATGCAAATAAACGATGAATTTAATGTAAGTATGCCCATTACACAAGCAGTGCATAACATTCTATACGAAAGAATATCTGCCTCTATGGAATTTAAAATTTTAGCAGAAAGTTTTCGATAATTTTATAAATAAAAATCTATGACTACGAATTTAATTATCCCTAAAAATTACCAACCGCTACTCCCTCTGAAAGAAACAGAACAAGCCATTAAATTGATTAAAGACACATTTGAACTACAACTTGCTTCAGAACTCAATTTACGACGCGTAACAGCACCACTTATTGTGCTTAAAGGAACCGGAATAAATGATGACTTAAATGATGTCGAACGAAAAGTTGAATTTCCATTAAAATCTTTTGACGACAGACATGCAGAAGTTGTAAATTCATTAGCCAAATGGAAACGAATGGCTTTAGCCAACTACAATATTGAAAACAAATACGGTATTCTTACTGACATGAATGCATTGCGCCCGGACGAAGATTTAGATAACATACATTCAGTATATGTTGATCAATGGGATTGGGAACGTGCAATACAAACAGAAGACAGAAACTCAACATACCTGAAAAAAATTGTTACCAAAATATATGAAGCAATTAAAAGAACCGAATTTATATTGCAAGAATATTACCCACAACATACACCAATATTACCCGAAGAAATCACATTTATACATGCCGAAGAATTACTGCACATGTACCCGGACTTAACTCCCAAAGAACGAGAATATGAATTTGCAAAAAAACATCATGCATATTTTTTAATAGGCATTGGTAATGTTTTATCAAACGGCAAAAAACACGACAATAGAGCTCCGGACTATGATGACTGGAGCACCCCAAACTCTGATGGTTACAAAGGATTAAACGGAGATATTATATTTTGGAACGACGTATTGCAACAAGCTTTTGAAATATCATCTATGGGAATTCGTGTAGACAAAGAAACAATGCTTAAACAATTAGCTTTAGAAAACAAAGAAGAAAAAACAAAACTATTATTTCACAGTCAACTTTTAGAAGGCAAACTCCCCAATTCTATAGGTGGCGGCATAGGACAAAGTCGATTATGCATGTTTTTATTACGCAAAGCCCATATAGGCGAAGTGCAAAGTTCACTCTGGCCTGAGGATATGAAAACAGAATGCAAAAAAAATAATATTTTTATAGTTTAAAACACAAGAGTATATATAAAATTATAAGAATAATTGTATACTCTCAATGAAATGTATACTTTTGAACAAAGATTATAAAAAAATAACATAATAAGATATATTAACATGAATTCACAAGATTATATAAACAAAGAAGAGGTATACGGAGCACATAATTATCACCCACTACCTGTAGTTTTAGAAAAAGGTGAAGGTGTATATGTATGGGATGTTGAAGGAAATAAATATTTTGATTTTTTATCAGCTTATTCAGCAGTAAACCAAGGACACTGCCACCCAAAACTTATTGATGCATTAGTTACTCAAGCCCATCAATTAACTTTAACATCACGAGCATTTTACAATAACGTCTTAGGCGAATTTGAAGAATACGTAACAAAATTTTTTGGCTACGATAAATTATTACCCATGAACACAGGTGCAGAAGCAGATGAAACTGCTATAAAACTCTGCAGAAAATGGGCATATGAAAAAAAAGGTATAGAAAACGGAAAAGCAAAAATCGTTGTATGCGAAGGCAATTTTCATGGACGCACAATTACCATTATATCTATGTCAACAGATCCTGATTCATACAAAGGTTATGGCCCCTACACACCAGGTTTTGAAGTAGTACCATACAACGACATCAACGCTTTAGAAAAAGCATTGGAAGACCCTAATGTTGCAGGATTTCTGGTTGAACCAATTCAGGGTGAAGCAGGAGTATATGTCCCTGAAGATGGTTATCTGAAAAAGGCATATGAATTATGTAAAGAAAAAAATGTCTTATTTATAGCAGACGAAGTACAGACAGGATTGGCACGAACAGGCGAAATGCTTGCATGCAATCATGAAAATGTACGTCCAGATATACTTATATTAGGGAAAGCACTAAGTGGCGGTGTATATCCTGTTTCCTGCGTATTGGCAGACAACGATATTATGCTCTGCATAAAACCGGGAGAACATGGATCAACCTATGGAGGAAATCCGATAGCAGGAAAAGTTTCTATAGCTGCACTCGAAATATTAAAAGAAGAGAACCTTTGTCAAAAATCAAAAGAACTCGGACAATTATTTCGCGATGAACTAGAAAAGATTTCTCATCCAGCAAAAGAATTAGTGAGAGGTAAAGGACTATTAAACGCTATTGTAATAAAACCACACGACAACAAAACAGCGTGGGACTTTTGTGTTGCATTAAAAGAAAACGGACTATTAGCAAAACCAACACATCAGGATATTATACGCTTTGCACCACCACTGGTGATTTCTAAAGAGCAAATTTTAGAATCTATAGAAATCATTAAAAAAACATTTGCAGAGTTTTAAAATATGTACATGCTAACGACAAACCATCATCTTTTGTTTGTGCTGCATTATATTAAAATAAAAAAAAACGAAAATAATTTTTTTATGTGCATAAAATTCACGTATTTTGCACCTCAAAAATATTATAACAAATAACACATTAAATATTATACTGATGTCAAAAGTTTGTCAGATTACAGGGAAAAAAGTGATAGTTGGTAACAACGTATCACACTCGCATAAGAAAACTAAACGAAGATTTAAACCAAATTTGTTCGATAAGAAATTTTATTTACCAGAAGAAAACAAATGGATAAAATTACGCGTTTCAGCTAACGGTATTAGAATCATAAACAAAGTTGGTTTATCAAATGCATTAAAAGAAGCAAAATCAAAAGGTTTTATTACGAAGTATTAAAAAATAGTGAAAAATGGCAAAAAAAGGAAATAGAGTTCAGGTAATTTTAGAATGTACCGAACATAAAAATAGTGGTGTTCCGGGTATGTCTCGTTACGTTACCCAAAAAAACAGAAAAAACAAACCGGAAAGATTGGAGCTAAAAAAATATAATCCAATTTTACGTAAAATGACTATTCATAGAGAAATTAAATAAATTACTGTTATGGCAAAAAAAGTAGTAGCTTCTATTCAAAAAAAAGGTGCAAAAGAATACACAAAAGTTGTAAAACCTATTATTTCTAAAAAATCGGGCTGTTATAGCTTTAAAGAAGAAATGATTCCCAATGCTTCAATTGAAGAATATTTGAAAAAATAATACCCCAAAAAGCTGATTCTTTTGAATCAGCTTTTTTATTTTCCCCTTCTCCTCCTCCTCCGCTCAATACACATTTTTATTATTTCTATTTTTTTATTATACATGAAGCTCATATTTTCTTTATAAGTTTCATTAACATAACAATGCTTCATTCTAAAAAAAGCTTATATTTGCCAAAAATTCAAAACATACGTATTTCATTTATAATAACATGGGTAATTGTTTTAAAGAATATACACAATTAGATTTATCTGACATAAACACAGAAATTCTTGAAAAATGGAAATCAAACCAAACTTTCAAGAAAAGTATAGAATTACGAGAAGGCTGCGATAAATATGTATTCTACGAAGGGCCACCATCGGCAAATGGACTTCCCGGCATACACCATGTCATGTCTCGTACTATAAAAGACGTTATTTGCAGATACAAAACCATGCAAGGGTTTCAGGTACACAGAAAAGCCGGCTGGGATACTCATGGACTTCCGGTCGAATTGAGTGTTGAAAAAGAACTAGGTATTTCAAAAGAAGATATCGGCACTAAAATATCTGTTGAAGAATACAATGATGCCTGTCGAAAAAATGTAATGAAATACACGACAGAATGGGAGCAATTAACCGAAAAAATTGGCTATTGGGTAGATATGGACAATCCATATATTACTTACAAAAATAGTTATATAGAATCTGTATGGTATTTACTCAAAAAACTTTTCGATAAAGGTCTACTTTATAAAGGTTATACAATTCAACCTTACTCACCCGCAGCAGGAACAGGACTTAGTTCGCACGAAATTAATCAACCCGGCTGTTACAAAGATGTAAAAGACACAACATGTACTGCCCAATTCAAAATTACCAAAAACAAAAAATCTGAATGGTTATGTACCAAAACAAATTATGATGTCTATGCTATAGCATGGACAACAACTCCATGGACATTACCATCAAATACTGCACTATGTGTTGGTCCAAACATATCATATGTCTTAGTTGAAACATATAATCAATACACCGGCACACCAATTGCAGTAGTTATTGCAAAAGATTGCCTGTCTGCATATTTTTCAGAAAAAGGGCTTAATGCGTCGTTTGATGAATATACAACACATAACAAAACTGTCCCCTATAGAATAATTGATGAATTTAGCGGAAGCGACATACAAGGATTCTCTTACGAGCAACTATTACAATGGGTACAACCACAAGGAAAAGCATTTGAAATTATTACAGGAGATTTTGTTACTACAGAAGACGGAACAGGTATTGTTCACATCGCCCCGACTTTTGGTGCAGACGACGCTTTTGTTGCAAAACAACACAATATTTCCGGATTATATGTAATTGACATACATGGACAAGAAGCTCCTCTGGTTGATAAACAAGGGAAATTATATGCTATAGAAGAACTAGATGCTGATTTTGTTGAAAAATATGTATCAGCAGAAAAATACACACAATTTGCCGGAAGATATGTAAAAAATGAATATGACGAAACTATTGATTCTAAGTCCCCAAGTCTTGACGTCGATATTTCTGTAGAACTAAAAATGGCGAACCGGGCATTTAAAATTGAAAAACATATTCACAACTACCCACACTGTTGGAGAACAGATAAACCAATACTTTATTATCCATTGGATTCGTGGTTTATAAAAACACCGGCACTGAAAGAAAAACTTTTAGAAAACAACAAAAAAATAAACTGGAAACCAAGTTCTACCGGAACAGGAAGATTTGAAAAATGGTTGGAGAATTTGCAAGACTGGAATTTATCTCGTTCCCGGTTTTGGGGAACACCACTCCCAATATGGGTTAGTGAAGATAAATCAGAAATAAAATGTATTGGTTCATTAGAAGAACTACAAACCGAAATTAAAAAATCTGTTGAAGCAGGATGTATGGAAAACAATCCTCTCACAGGATTTATTCCCGGAGATTTTTCCGAAAAAAATTATTCTGTTTTCGACCTTCACCGACCATATGTAGATAGAATTGTTTTAGTATCTGAAACGGGGCACAAAATGCTGAGAGAAGCCGATTTAATAGATGTATGGTTCGACTCCGGTTCTATGCCATATGCTCAATTACATTATCCGTTTGAAAATAAAGAAAAATTCGAAACAATTTTCCCTGCCGATTTTATTGCAGAAGGTGTAGACCAGACACGAGGATGGTTTTTTACGTTGCATGCCATAGCTACTATGCTGTTCGACGATGTAGCATACAAAAATGTAATATCAAATGGCCTTGTACTTGACAAAAATGGAAATAAAATGTCTAAACGACTGGGCAATGCGGTCGATCCTTTTACAGAAATAAAAGATAAAGGCTCCGACTCTGTTCGATGGTATATGATAACTAACGCTGCCCCATGGGACAACCTGAAATACGACTCTGCAGGAATTGACGAAATAAAAAGGAAATTCTTCGGCACTTTATACAATACATATTCATTTTTTGCACTCTATGCAAATCTTGACTCTTTTTCTATGCAATATGACACTATAGAAATACATAAACGTCCGGAAATCGACAGATGGATACTTTCTTTATTGCACACTCTGACACAAAACGTAACTACATATTATGAAGATTACGAACCCACAAAAGCAGGTAGAGCAATACAAGAATTTGTAATAGACAATGTAAGCAACTGGTTTGTACGCCTCTCTCGTAAAAGATACTGGAAAGGCGAAATGACCGATGATAAAATTTCTGCTTATCAAACTTTATATACATGCCTGGAAACAGTTTCGTTACTCATGGCGCCTATTTCACCTTTTTATGCTGATAAACTTTTTAGCGATCTAAACTCAGCAAGCAAACGCCACAATGTCGAATCTGTACATCTTGCTGAATTCCCAAAAGTCAATACATCGTTTATTGACAAACGTTTAGAAAAACAAATGGAATATGCACAAACTATTTCATCGATGATATTGTCGCTCCGGCGGAAAGTTGCAATAAAAGTTCGTCAACCTTTACAAAAAATCCTTATTCCGGCACTGAATAAAGATTTTAAAGAAGACATAACAGCAATTGCAGACATAATTAAAGCAGAAGTAAATATAAAAGATATTGAATTAATTACAGATGCTTCAGATATTTTAACAAAAAAAATAAAACCTAATTTTAAAGTTCTTGGTCCTAAATACGGAAAAATAATGAAACAGCTGGCTGCAGCTATTTCAAACATGAACAATGACGAAATAATTGAATTAGAAACACATAATTCATACACAATTGACGTAAATTCTGAAAAAATAACACTTATACCGGAAGATGTTGAAATATATTCTGAAGATATACCGGGATGGCAAGTTGCCCATGAAAACAACATAACAGTAGCATTAGATGTCACAATTAGCCCCGAATTACAAAACGAAGGTATAGCTCGCGAATTTATCAACCGTATTCAAAATTTCAGAAAAGAATCAGGCTTGGATGTAACCGATACAATAGAACTTGAAATACAACAACACCAAGGTATAACCACTGCAATAGAGCAATTTAAAGAGTATATTGCAAGCGAAACATTATGTTCATCAATTAAATTAGTAGATAAACCAAAACAAAAGCAACAAAAAGACGTAGATATTGATAATAACATTTCAACCGTTATTGCAATTTCTAAATCTTAAAAAATGGAGGATACTATTATGGAAGAAAAAGAAGAGAAAAAAAGATATTCGGACAGCGAATTAAAAGAATTCAAGGAAATTATTAATGCAAAATTAGAAAAAGCTCTTGCTGATTATGAAGAGTTACGAAAATCAATACGGCATTTAGACGGAAATGATATTCAGGACACCTCACCAACATTCAAAATATTTGAAGAGGGAGCTGCAGTTTTGTCTAAAGAAGAAACCGGTAAATTGGCAGAACGCCAAGAAAAGTTTATATCGCATTTACGTGCAGCATTGGCTCGTATAGAAAACAAAACATATGGAATATGCAGAGCTACCGGAAAACTTATTTCAAAAGAAAGACTCAAAGCTGTACCACATGCTACATTAAGTATTGATGCAAAAAATGCTGGCACAAAATAAAAAAGCAAGCCATGCACAATCAGAAGATTTTCAGCAAACTTACAATAATACATCTATTGCTAAGTTTAATCTTCTATAGTAATAGGATTACAAAAAAATCATAACATGGCACGTTATAAAAATATACGTCAGTAAAATAAACATATGAAAAAAAGTTATTGGTCTATTCTTTTAGTACTAATTATTTTAGTTGCCGATCAGGCAACTAAAATATTAGTAAAAACCACAATGCATGCCAACGAAATGATTCCGTTAATTGGTGATCGTGTTTTTATCTATTTTGTGGAAAATCCTGGAATGGCCTTTGGTCTTGAATTTGGTGGTGTAAACGGTAAACTTTTTTTAACTCTGTTTCGTTTAGTTGCATCTGGCTTTATCATTTATTACATACGAAAACTAATACGAACTCAGGCCCCCTTAGACGTTATTATTGGTTTATCAGCGATACTAGCCGGAGCACTTGGTAATATTATTGACAGTGCATTTTATGGAATAATTTTTAATGAAAGCACCTACGGAACAATTGCTGAGTTTTTCCCAAAAGAAGGTGGATATGCACCTTTCTTACAAGGACATGTGGTTGATATGATATATTGTCCGGTTATTCGCGGCACATATCCTGACTGGTTCCCAATATGGAGTGGCGAATCTTTTACGTTTTTTAAACCAATTTTTAATATCGCTGATTCAGCTATTACAATCGGGGTGTTTTATCTCATCATTTTTCAACGAAAATTCTTCCGTGATTTATAATGAATATATCTTTTCTGATACTCTCTCCTCTCCTATAGGTACTTTATATATTCAAGCTAATGAAAAAAAACTTTTATACACGGGCTTTTGCAAGCAAAACACACCTATTTCTCCAAATTCTATTACGCATACCTGCAAAACACAACTTCTAGAATATTTTTCAGGACAACGAACAATTTTTAATCTTCCCTTATATTTCACATCATCAGACTTTGCTATTGCGGTATACAGACAATGCATAAAAATACCATACGGCACTATTATAACATATTCTGATATAGCCTCACACATAGGAACAAAATCAGCTATTGCCGTTGGGCAAGCACTTAAACGAAACCCTTTCTTAATTATCGTTCCATGCCATAGAGTATTCAGCAAAACACATATGCCTACCGGATATGTTGCGGGATTATGGCGAAAAGAATGGCTTACACATTTCGAAACAACACATGTAAAGAATGTTACCGTGTAATAATCCAGTAGTTTCTAATATCGTGCGACATAAACCAACGAGAACTCTTCAAAAGCAATCAAATTAGATTTATTAAATTATAATAATCAAATAGCATAGGGAGTTTCTTGATACACATAAAAATTCAGCCAATTACTAAACAACAAATTACCATGAGCTTTCCAAACATGTAAAGGCATTTGATTAGGATCATTTTGGGGAAAATAATTTTGGGGCATTTCAACATCCAGCCCTTTTGCAACATCACGTAAATATTCATCACGAAGTGTAATAGGGTCATACTCTGCATGTCCTGTTACAAAAACATGTTTTTTGTTTTTAGTAGCGGCAAGATAAACCCCAGCATCATCCGAAGTACTCAAAAGAATTAATTCTTTATTATTAATAATATCCTCTTTTTTTGTATAAGTATATCTCGAATGAGGAGCATAAAACAAATCATCATATCCATGCACAAGTTCATTTTTTTTATCGCATAACGTATGAGCAAACACACCAAACTTTTTTGAAGGCAATTCATACTTTTCAATACCAAAGTAATGATAAAGTGCTGCCTGTGCCCCCCAACAAATATGCAATAAAGAAGTTACATGTAAATCAGCCCAATTGTATATCTCCTGGAGCTCATCCCAATACAAGACATCAGTAAACTTCAAATGCTCGATTGGAGCACCGGTAATAATTAATCCATCTAAATATTCATTTTGTATATCTTTAAATGATTTATAAAACGAATCAAGATGCTTGCGCGATGTATGTTTCGGAGTATGAGATTCTGTATACAACAACACAATTTCTACCTGCAAAGGAGTATTGGACAACATACGTATAATATGTGTCTCAGTAGTCTCTTTCAGAGGCATTAAATTTAAAACACCTATTTTTATAGGGCGAATGTCTTGCGTTCGTGCACGACTTTCGTGCATTACGAAAACATTTTCGTTTTTCAACACCTCAGATGCTGGTAATGTATCCGGTATATTTACGGGCATAAGATAAATTTATTTTTATTTTTAGACGAACCACTCGTATTTTGTATACAAATTTTATACAAAAATACTACGAAACAGCCAAAAAGGCAAACATACATACAAAAAGCTACAGCAAAACAAATTCTTCCAGAGAAAATGAAGAATCAATAGCTACCCCTTTTTCTGTTTTTTGTAAAGAACAACAAACAACATTTATGTCATGTTCAAAAAACAAAGTAGCCTGAGATTTTACTGCATCATTTAAAAATGTTTCTGTTTCTTCCAACGTAAGCAATGGTTTAACATCATATCCACATACATACGATATTGGTAAATGTGCAGCCGTAGGAATTAAATCAGCTGTATAAATCAATAATTTATTATTGTAACTAACATACGGAATTATTTGCCCAGCTGTATGCCCGTCAAATAGTCGTAACGAAACACCGGGAATCAACTCTATATCAGTATCTATCAAATCCAGTTTATTGCTTTTCGCTAATGGTTCTATGTTATTTTTCAAAAAAGAAGGTCGCTCTCTACGATTTGGATGCAATGCACTTGCCCACTGTTTGGTACTCACAATTAGACGAGCATTTTTAAAAGTCATCCCCAAAGAACCATCATCAAAATGAGTTATAGCACCACCGCAATGGTCAAAATGCAAATGAGTCAGCACAACATCAGTTATATCATCAGGAGAAAAACCGTGTTTTTCTAAAGATCCCAATAAAGTATCAGAGCCATTAGGGAAATAATATTTCACCAAAGACTCATCCATTGTACTTCCCATACCTGCATCTATCAATATCTTTCTATCACCTGAAACTATTAATAACGAACGCATTGACAGGTTACATAAGTTTTTCTCATTCACAGGGTACTTTTTTTGCCATAATGTTTTAGGTACAACTCCAAAAAGAGCACCACCATCTAACATAAAATTTCCGGTTTCAATAGTATATAGTTCCATTTTTTTTACTTTTGTATCAACAAATATATATAAATTCATAGAAAAAATGAACTAATAACGGAGTATGATACAAAATATTCATTTTATTGCAATAGGTGGGCGTTCGATGCACAACCTTGCTATAACACTCAAAAAAAACGGGTATTCTATTACCGGAAGTGATGCGGAAATTTATAACCCTTCGCATTCTACACTTGTAAAACACAACTTACTACCCGAACGTTTGGGATGGTTTAGGGAACGCATACACAAAGATCTAGACGCTGTAATTGTAGGAGGGCACATCAGTAAAGACAACCCCGAGCTACTTAAAGCTCAAGAATTAGGACTCACTCTATATTCATACCCGGAATTTATCTATGAATTCTCTAAAAGAAAAAAAAGGGTCGTAATTGCAGGTAGCCATGGAAAAAACACTATCGCAGCAATTGTAATGCATGTACTGGAATTTTATGACATAGAATTCGACTACTTAATAAGCACACCGGTGTATGGTCAACAAGAAACCATAAAATTAAGTAAACATGCCAAAATTATAATAATTGAAGGTGATGAAGATATCACCTCAACTATTGATAATCGTTCAAAATTTGAGCACTACAAACCAGATATAGCTTTACTTAATGGTATAAAATGGTCGTATATCGAAGCTTTTCCAACCTATAAAAAATATGTTTCTCAATTCAAAAAATACTTAGATTCTATAAAGCAGCGTGGTAAAGTTATATATTCTGCAGAAGATGATATAGTAGACGAAATAATTTCGGAAACAACTAAAAATATATATAAAATTCCATATACACATCATCCTTACGAAGTTTTCAATAATAAAACATTTTTGAAAATTTTAGGTGGTAGACTTCCAATACATATATTTGGCAAACACAATATGCATAATATAGCTGGAGCAATAAAAATTTGCCAGTCTTTACACATTTCTGAAGAAAAATTTTACCGAGCAGTTCGTTCATTTACCGGTACCAGTAAACATTTACAACTTATGGGTAAAAGTAAATCGGTTAACATTTATTTAGATTATGCTTACTCACCCACAAAACTAAACGCAACTATTAAAGCAATTCGTGAACAATACGAAAACAGAGAACTTGTCGTATGTTTAGAATTAAATTCCATTCATAATTTTAATGCATCATTTTTAAAGCAATACAATGGTAGCATGAACCTTGCAGATGAAAAAATAATTTATTTTAATCCGACAATTTTACAAGAAAAAGACGGTGTTTCTATTTCTAAAGAAGACATTAAACAAGCTTTTGGGAGTACCCTTATTAAAGTATATTCAGATATTGACGACATAAAATCAGAGCTGTATATGATACAATGGTACAATAAAAACTTATTGCTTATGAGTAGCAGCGACACTCCCGGCATTACAGAATTAAATTTTCAAGAATTAGCAAAAAAAATATCATCGTTAAGTGTTTGATTTTATTAGATTTATTACAAAACGATATGTTTTTTTTGATTTTTTTTATGGAATTGTATTGTTTTTAAAAAAAACTCATATATATTTGCAGCCGCTAAACAAACAAAAATGGCCCGTTCGTCTAGTGGTTAGGACGCCAGGTTTTCATCCTGGTAGCAGGGGTTCGATTCCCCTACGGGCTACTAATTAAAAAAAAAATTATGGCAAATCATAAATCATCTATAAAAAGAATTAGACAAAGCGAAAAAAGAAAAACACATAATAAATATTTCGCTAAAACTACTCGTAATGCTGTTCGTGATTTAAAATCAACTACTGAGCAAAAAGAAGCTTCTGAACTTTTGCCTAAAGTATCTTCTATGGTTGATAAATTAGCAAAAAAGAATATAATTCATAAAAACAAAGCTGCTCATATCAAATCTCAAATCACAAAACACGTAAGTACATTAAGCTAATTTTATGTGATTTTTTCACATATATACAATATATAAAAAGCTCTGAATTTTATTCGGAGCTTTTTTTTTGAATCATGTCAAAAGAAAAATCGGCAATCTCTCTTTATTCCCAGTTGCATGCACATATGTTAGCTACTCTGTCCTCATAAACTTGTTCTTGCTTTTAGTTTTGCATTGAAAAAACGCACAAGTGTTAATAGTTTTGTCATAAAGAACGACTTACAATAAAAATCAATTTCTGTGAATCTTATAAAATATAGCATAAAAATTGTAACGGACGCACTTTATATAATACGCATATCCATATTTTATGTTCCCTAAAACAGAAAATTACATACTAATATTATTGGGGGGTAATCATCTAATCATCACACCATAATACTCCCTTTACCCCTATTTATGCCGTTTCGTTTAATCATTTCTCTCAACATACCCTTTTATATAAAGGTAAACAGTCTGATTAGTCGGATCATTTGTTATAATAGTAATACGTTGGTGCTGATTTTTCCTTTTACCTCTGGTACGAAATGTTACATGTACCTCACCAGTTTCGTTCTTTTGGTAAACTTTTTTCTCCATATCTCCAGCAGTACAACCACAGGAAGTTGATATCTTACGAATTTTTAAATCTTTTTTTCCAACATTTTTAAACCGGAAAACAGTAGACACATTAGTGCCTTGTTTTACCGTATCAAAATTATACACAGTTGTATCAAATTCAATTTGAGGTGCACGACGCAATTGCCACTTCGAATAATCAGAAAAATCTTCGATTAAACGAGCAGATAAAATTACTCTGTGACGATAATTATAGGGTTCTCCTTTATATTTTATTCGAATAATATCACGAACTCGTCCAAAATCATTTTTTTTCTTTGCGTTATAGGTACATACAATATAGCCCTCTTCATGCGATTGTAAAGTATTACCCGGTTTGTAGGTAACAGTTACATGATCAGGAATATTATTAAAAGAATAAGAAACTGCAGTATCTTGTTCATTATATACAAGCAATGTATCAGTTACTTCAGAATTAATATCAACAGAACCATAATTCAATCCAGCTTTATTAAATCGCAAAGCTCCTTTTTTATAACGATATTGTTTAACCAAATCTGCATTTCTCGTGGTTACAACACCTTGAATATATAACACAACAGAAGGATTTTTTTGTGCATTTGAATACACAGTCACCGTTTTTTTAAAATTTGAACTATATCCATCAGGATTAAACTGAACAGTAATAAACCCGGTTTCCCCGGAAGCTACAGAATCTTCGGTATATGCAGTCGTAGTACACCCACACCCGGCTTTTACCCGTGAAATAATTAAAGGTTTATCGCCGGTATTTGTAAATGTAAAAGAGTGCATTACCTTTCCATCTTCTGAATAAATAGTACCAAAATTATGAGCTTTGGAATCAAACGAAATATCCTGTGCTTGTATAAACGACACACAACTTACTAATATTAAAGAAAATATAAATGAAAACTTCATAACAAACATGTTTTAATTAATTGATACTCAAAATTACATATTATTATGAGAAACAGTAAAAAAAATTACGAGAAATTTGAAATTGTATCTTTGGGTATTAATTGCATGTCCAACAACAGTAACCCATCTAAACAATTATTAAACAATGGATCTACATTAAAATTAATAATTTGAGCATTCAGTGCTAAATATTTTTTTAAAAGTACCGGCATTACTAGTTTATTGTTTTCAATTAATTTAATCTGTTTATCCAAATTGGATATATCTCCATGTTTAACTAATGCATGAACATCATCAAATATATCCTTTGAAATAATAAACTTTTTTCTCGGTTTAAAAAAACGTGCTAATTCATGATTGTAATAATACGATTGAACATATGCAACAATTAGACTTTTCGATAATTCTGAAAAATCATTGCTTATACTAACCGCCCCTATTAAATATCGATATTCTGGTTTACACTGCATATAATGCAAAATTCCTTTCCATAACAAAAATAAAGCATACGGATGCTTTTGATACTCCGGTACAACAAAAGAACGTCCTAACTCAATAGCTGAATGTAGCATGGGCAAAATCTCGTTTTTTATTTTAAACAAACTATGTATATAAAACCCTTTTTTTCCATACTGATTAATTATCTCATTACCAACGCCTAACCTATACGCACCAACAAGTAATTTTTTCTGAGAATCCCACACAAATAAATGTTCATAATACAAATCATACTCATCAAGATCGGTACTATTCATAGTACCTTCACCTATTTTTCGAAACGTATATTCTCGTAATCTGCCTATTTCCTGCATAAGAATTGGCATTCGAACCCCCGAGACACAATACACATCAAACTGCTTATAAGAAAATAACAAGTGCTCTGAAAGTTTCTCTATCTCGATCTGCAACAAATTACTATCTACCGCACCTTGTAGTGCTTTTTTGTTCATTCTATCAACAGGGGAAAGAAATACTGAATTAAAATATCGTTTCACCTCGATCTTTGAATACCCTAACAAATACACAGAAGCTCTTATATACCGAGTAAAAAGGGCAATATCAGTAAACTTATGTTGATCTTTTACCGAAACTATATCTCCTATAGCAAAATATATAATTTTATGAGCATCTTTTTTTATATTGTGTACAAAAGGAAGTGTGTTTACTTTTTTCTGTCTATGTGTAGAAATATAAATAGGTACAATAGGCACTTGCAACCTTTTTAAAAAAAGAAACAAAGACTCTCCCCATGCATGTTTATTATTCTGATACATCTGTGTATACTTACTTTCAGGAAAAAACACAAGATTAGAACCATTCTGTAAAAAATCTGAAACATGAGTATCTAATAAAGAATAAATATAATGATACGATAAGGGATAATCAAAAAACATATCAGTATCATGTGCAAAGGAATTATTAGTAGTATTCTTAACAATTTTTATATGTTGACCACATAAAAGTAGAACATACAATACCACCAAATTATCTAAAAATCCTTCATTATGATTTACCACAAATACAATCGGCTGATTTATTTTTAGCTTTTTTTGAATTTTTTCTTTATCAAATGAAACTGATATATTATACAATGAAAGAAAATCAGCAATCAAAGAAACATTATGAGAAACAGATATATTGCTAGATGATTTGTTACGCAGATTATAATAGGATATATATAAATTACGGTACATGTCATCATTTTTTTTATTTTTGGTGCAACCAACATTTCGTTGTGTTTCAGACATTTTTATCATAATCTTTTTTTTATATCAAAGATGCTTCATACATGTTACAACAATAGAATGTGAATGTTAGGTTATAGTTAAATTAACTAACACAGTAAAAACAAATAGCAATAATTTATTAACCTGAATTCAATAAAAATTTTGTTTAGATTGATATGTAAAAAACTGAAAAGTAAAAATCACATTGAACTCTGGTTAATACTAAAAAAAACAGCTATTTTTGTATAAAAATATAAAACATGAACTATTTTGTTGACACAAAAGGATATTATGGTAATTATGGTGGTGCTTTTATTCCCGAAATGTTATACACAAACATAAAGGAGCTCGAAGACAATTACATTTCCATAATAGAATCCAATACATTCCAAAAACAATACAGAAGTCTCCTGCAAGATTATGTAGGACGCCCATCTTCATTATATTATGCAAAACGCTTGTCAGAAAAATATAACACACACGTTTATTTAAAGCGAGAAGATTTAAACCATACCGGAGCACACAAAATAAACAACTGCATTGGTCAGGTTTTGGTAGCACAACATTTACATAAAACAAAAATAATAGCAGAAACCGGTGCCGGGCAGCATGGCGTGGCAACAGCAACTGTTTGTGCTTTAATGGGCTTAGAGTGCATAATATTTATGGGTGCAGTAGACGTAAAACGCCAACAGCCAAACGTACAACGAATGGAAATGCTTGGAGCTAAAGTTGTACCCGTAGAAAGTGGTAGTAAAACACTTAAAGATGCAACGAACGAAGCATTCAGGTTTTGGATAAACAATCCTGACTCTTTTTATATTATTGGTAGTGTAGTCGGTGCTCACCCATACCCCGATATGGTTGCTCGATTACAATCGATAATTAGCGAAGAACTAAAATGGCAACTGCAAGAAAAAATAAACCGCAATTATCCGGACTATATTATAGCTTGTATTGGAGGAGGAAGTAATGCTATAGGTGCGTATTATCATTTTTTAGACGATACGCGAGTAAAACTTATTTCTGTTGAAGCTGCCGGGAAAGGAATTAATTCCGGAAAATCTGCAGCAACTACATTACTGGGCAGTCCAGGTATTTTGCATGCAAGCAAAACATTACTTATGCAAACAAATGACGGACAAATCACTGAACCATATTCGATTTCTGCGGGTCTCGATTACCCTGGAGTTGGTCCGGTTCATGCTCATTTATTTGAAAGTAAACGTGCTACAGTTCAACACGCTACAGATGACGAAGCTTTACGTGCAGGATTTTTATTAACAAAACTTGAAGGTATAATTCCAGCTCTCGAATCATCTCATGCATTGGCAGCATTAGAAAAAAACACATTTAAAAAAGACGATGTGGTTGTTATAAATCTTTCAGGCAGAGGAGATAAAGATATGGAAACATATCTTGCATACAAAGACACTTATTTAAAATAAAACATACCATGAACAGAATACAAGAACTTTTTAAAACAAAAAAAAACAACATTCTGTCTATATATATTACAGCAGGATTCCCTCATCTAGATGATACACGTACTATTATTTTCGAACTTCAAAAAGCTGGTGCTGATATGATTGAAATTGGG
>JAWOEL010000142.1:0-7709 GCA_046482735.1 Bacteroidales bacterium
CTTTCTGCAAGCAGAAAATGCTGCCCCGCAACTTGCATGTGTTAAGCCTGCCGCTAGCGTTCATCCTGAGCCAGGATCAAACTCTTCGTTGTAAAAAATTGTTGTTTCTTTCCTCACAACTAGATAATCCGTTCGCTCATCTTATATGAAACCTTATTTTGGCTTATTTATAATTTCAAGGAACTTTTTCTGTTTTTGTTTGCAAAATAATGAGAGAACCCTTTCTCTCTTTGCGGCTGCAAATATACACCTCTTTTTTTCACTATTCCAAACATTTTGGTAAAAAAATATCTTTAAATATTATTTTTGACTGATTGTAAAATCTTAATTCTCTATAACATTCTCAAATAGTGTGTGTTTAAATAAATGTTTTTTCTGAAAAAAATATGTCTTTGTATTCATTTATTTAACTATTTCTTACAAAACAGGCTGATGTATACTAAAAAAGCTATCGAAAATATTTAGTTTATTCAAAAAATCGTTTCTAAACAGATTAACATGAAATGTTATCTTATTGCAAGACACCTCTCTCTGTTTTCAATAGAGTCTAATTTGCAGAGAGAGTAATAAAATGCAATTTTTCATAAAAAAAGAATACTACCTGTTTTAATCATTTTTAAATTATATGGAACAGATATACTATTTGCCACAAACATCATCACAAAAGCGGTGACAATAATGCAGCAAGCTTTTGCAACATTTTCACAAACAACGGTCGTTTTTCCCACACATCATATGATAATTGAGTTGCGTGTGATATATCATTGTAAAACACAGTGCGTAGTTTCTGTGCAAAATCAGAGGAGTAAATAATGGCGTTAACTTCAAAATTCAAATCAAAACTTCGAATATCCATATTTGCTGTGCCAACTATAGAAAAAGCATTATCTACAACCATAGTTTTAGCATGCAAAATCCCTTTTTGGTATAAATAAATCTCTACACCTCCCTCCATCATATCACCATAATTTGTCCAGGCTGCATGATTAACTAATAAGGTGTCTGATATGCCGGGAACTAATATTTTAACGTTCACTCCTCCTAATGATGCTGCTTTTAATGCATCTAAAATACTTGCAGGAGGAATAAAATATGGGGTAGTTATCACTATTTCCTCTTGTGCTAATTGTATGGCTTTAAGAAATGACAACATAATAGTTGCTGATGGTGAATCTGGTCCGCTTGATGCTATTTGCATACTATAAGTACCTTGAGCTGATATATTTTCCGGAAAAAATTTCGAATCATGTTCGATATTTTGTCCTGAACAAAAATTCCAATCGCATAAAAATATATGTTGCAAAAACAATACACATGATCCATCAATACGCAAATGGGTGTCTCGCCAATACTTTGTTTTTTGGGTGGTATTAGCATATCTATCAGTAATATTAATCCCCCCCACAAATCCAACAGAACCATCAATTATTATTATTTTTCTGTGATTTCTATAATTTATTCTATTGGCTAACAGAGAAAATGTAACCTGATTAAACGGATAAGCTTCTACTCCGCCTTTTCGTAATTCTGGCACTATTGTTTTTCGAATAGAACGACTTCCTAAATCATCATAAATAAACCGAACACGAACTCCCTGGCGTGCTTTTTTTATTAACATGTTTTTTAATCTATTACCTATATCATCATCTTCGTAAATATAATATTCTAAATGGATATAATTACGGGCTTGGTCTATCGCTGCTAACATTTCCGGGAATTTCTGTTCGCCATTAATCAATAACGATACATTATTTCCAATAGTTAAAGGGCTTAAACTATCATTCATCAACAGCTTCACTAAACTCTGTGCATATCGCACTTCGGTATGTTCATTTGACACATTATCTGCGGAAAAAGCTACTAACTTTTTTCTTATTAGCTGAGAGCCTTTTTCATCACCAACTAATTTTTTACTGTATATAGAGCGTTTTCGGTAATTAATACCAAATACAAAATAAATAACTATACCAATGAGTGGAATAAAAATTGCAAGTAACAGATATGCAGTGGTTTTAAATGGATCTCTGGTATCGTATACTATTTTAGCACATACTAAAATTAACACTAATATATATATAACCTCAATAAAAAATAACGAGCCCGACATCTAATACATTTTCTTTTTCTACATCATGCTGTAGTACAAAACAACACTATACAAAACACACTATCAAATCATTAAATAATCACAAAAATAAATAAAACAGACAAAAAACAACATCTTTTCATAGTCTTTTTTCGTACATTACATTGATAGATATGTGTTATAAACCCGGGTCGTTTTGTGCAGATTGGCAATATCGCATTGTAAGGATTATGTGAGAATTGCAAAGTACTACTGATTTTATAAAACACATTATGACACATCAACAGCAATTAAAACAGACATATGAAATCAATAATTTCTATTTGTACAGGTATATGTTTTTCTCTTTTACTGTATGCAGAAGGTTCCAAAGAACTTACACCTTCAAATACGGGTAATTGCTATGTTCAATTTAATGAATCAATTGGTGGACAACGATATTTTGCTATGGTAGGTGCAGATACCGTTGACAGACTGTATATACACATTGCACATATTGGGGAGGTTATTAATATGGGGTTTGCCCCTCTTACAACAGATGGTGGAGCACAGTTTAGAATTAAAGACCCTGATGGCAACATCGTTTATGGATTTCAATCTGTTCCAAGCACTACTGGAACGGGATATATTGGATCATACAATGAGGCAGAAATTGGCCCCAATACTCTATCTGGGGGAACAGGCGGGTATACTCCTTTTACCCATACTGCAACAAAAACAGGAGATTATTATATAGAATTTGAGAGAACTTCTGCGACATCCCGGTTTTTATTTAATTATTTCGATATTACAGTCAGTTCTTCTGCTACCGGAAATGCAATTGACGGAAGACTTTGGTCTTATGCCTGGGATTTGAATACAAACAATTACACAAATTCTGCTTACGGAATTTTTTATGTATATAGTGATGACAAATACGTAACACGAATAAATTTAAATGGTATTCAACCATACAGTTTTGTAATTGCTTGCAATAATACCGGGGCTCTAAACACTGGTGATTTATCGGTTGACAGAAAATCGGTTCCTGATAATAATACGGTATATCCAAAATATAAAATTTTTCTCAACAGTCCGGATACGGCTGTATATGAAAGAGCAGAAATACCTTCCATGGTTGAAAATTTACAAATTGTAGGAACTCCCGTTGCTAATGAACCTGTAGAATTCTATATAAACATGAATAAAGCAGGGACTCTTGAAATATTTCTTGATATAGATGATGTGGACGGATACCAACCTGACGGAAGAGATATAGCTTTGGTGGAACACATAGAGGCCGGGGGCGATAATTTATTGTGGGATGGTAAAGATGGTTTAGGCAATCAGGTAACGGAAACTATTTCTGTTATTGTAACATCAAAATTTTCTACGGGCGTTACTCATTTACCTATTTATGACGCCGAAAAAAATCCGAATGGTTTTTTAGTCACTCGTATAGAACCGGACGGACCGGAAAATCTTGTATTATACTGGGATGATTCCGATATAAATTATGGCACATTACCTGCCGGACAAACCATAACTATGCTTTCTGATAACACAACAGCAAATGGTCATATATGGAGCACCGATAGCAACAATTCCGAAGGATTTGGAGATTGGCATACAATTAATACCTGGTGGAATGCTTATGAAATTAATAATCTATCATCGTTTGATTTTATTCTTTTGCCTATTGAGTTATCATCGTGGGAAGTAAACAACAAAGGCAGCTATGTGGAACTTACATGGACTACCCAAAGCGAAACAAACAATCACCTTTTCGAAATAGAACGCTCTGCTGATGGAAAAAAATGGGAACATCTTATAACTACAGTAGGTGCAGGCAATTCAAATTATCCAATTCATTATACAGAAATTGATGAATCACCTCTTTCAAACAACACATCATACTATCGGTTAAAACAAATAAATTTTGATGGATCCGTTTCGTATTCATCAATTAAGACACTATCGCAGTATGAATATTCAGACAAAATTCAGGTATATGAACACACACAAAATCATTTTGTAATTATTAGCGATTTTCATATTGATTCTCTTGATATACAAATATATAATACAATTGGCAAAAATATTTCTCATAAAACAACTATAGAACACATTTCGACATCTGAAATCGAAATAAATATTACACATTTACCTGCTGGTACATATATCATTCGCACACCTTATGGTGATAAACTTGTGCAAAAAAAATAACAAGGAGCATGCTGTTTTTTTCAATACATCTTCTTATCTCTCCCACAATTTATTAATTTTGACTCAAAAAAAAATAGTGCTTTACTATGATTTCAGATAACATAACATCTCATATTGAAAAAAAATACGGAACTATAACAAACATCCAAACTGTTGGTGGTGGCTGTATTGCAGATACATATAAAATTTCAACCACCAATCAATCACTGTTTATAAAATGCGGAAACCTTCCTTCAGATATGCTGATTAAAGAAGGACATGGTTTACAAGAACTCGCACTAGCAAAGTCTATTCATATTCCAAAAGTTATTGACGTAACCGAAGATTTTTTATTACTGGAATATATTGAACAAGGAATTCGCGACACACATTTTTTTGCAGAATTTGGTGCCTCTCTTGCCAATATGCATACCTACACCTCTGAAACATGTGGTTTTTACGAAGATAATTACCTAGGCTACTCATATCAGAAAAACACATTATCAACCAATTGGGTTGATTTTTATGTTAATAACCGATTGTTTTTTCAAATAGAATTAATGAAACAAAAAAATCTTGAATGTTCTGAATTGGAAAGACTACTACATTCTGCAGAAAAAAATATACGAAATGTGTTATCTACAGGCGATTCTACATTTTCTCTCTTACACGGAGATTTATGGGGCGGAAATTATATGATTACACACAATGGCAAACCATGTCTTATAGACCCTGCTGTATACTACGGAAACAGAGAAGCCGATCTGGCTATGACAAAACTTTTTGGTGGGTTTACCGCCGAATTCTATGAGGCATATATGAAAACCTACCCCCTACCGGCCGGATATAAAAAACGCGAACCCTTATATACACTATATCATATAATGAATCATTATACATTATTTGGTGGTGGATATTACAGCCATGCATTATCAATTATCCAAAAATATTTATAATTATGATAACATTTACTATATCTTTAATTGCTCTGATATGCGGTTATTTTTTCTATTCAAAAATAATTGAAAAAATTGCAGGAGCACAATCAAACAGAAAAACACCGGCTTACACATTACAAGACAACGTAGACTACACCCCAATGCCATGGTGGCGTATTTTTCTTATTCAATTTCTCAACATCGCAGGGCTTGGTCCTATATTTGGTGCTATAGCCGGAGCAATGTGGGGACCTGTTGCTTTTATCTGGATTGTATTTGGATCTATTTTTGGCGGAGCTGTACACGATTATTTTTCCGGTATGCTTTCGGTAAAGCACAATGGTCTTAGCATTACCGAAATAGTAGGAATATATTTAGGTACATTCAGCAAACACGTAATGAGTTTATTTACTGTATTCTTAATGATTATTGTAGGAGCTGTTTTTGTTTTAGGTCCGGCAAAAATTTTAATGGATTCTACAAGTATATTTAGTTCCATAAACACATGGATAAGTATTATTTTCATGTATTATATTATAGCCACCCTCCTACCAATACATACGATTATAGGAAAAATTTATCCTTTATTTGGCTTTGCATTAATTTTTATGGCTCTCGGACTCATTGTTGCACTTATAATTGGCAATTTTCATATGCCAGAACTCAATGCAGAAACAGCAACCAACCTTCATACCCATCAGGAAAAATTCCCAATATTCCCTATGATGTTCATAAGCATAGCCTGCGGTGCTATTTCTGGTTTTCATGCAACACAATCACCACTGATGGCACGATGCTTACAAAATGAAACACACGGACGAAAAGTATTTTATGGTGCTATGATTTCTGAAGGAATTGTTGCTCTTATATGGGCAGCTATAGCTATGAGTTTTTACGGAGGTGTACGAGAATTAAACGGCGTTATGAATGAAATTAACGGTAATGCCGCAGTTGTTGTAAACGAAATTGCAAATTCTCTGCTTGGCACTTTTGGTGCCATACTAGCTATTTTTGGTGTTGTTGCTGCACCTATAAGTACTGGTGATACAGCATTTCGAGGTGCACGTCTTATTGTAGCAGATTTTTTCCATATTTCACAATCATCTATTTCAAAACGATTACTTGTGTCACTCCCGCTTTTTATTGGTGGATTTATATTTACTTTGGTAGATTTTGATGTTATATGGCGCTATTTTGCATGGGCAAATCAAACACTTGCAGCTGTTGTTTTATGGACAATTACCGTATATTTAGTGAAAGAGCATAAAAATTTAAACTTTTTAATAACATACATTCCGGCTTTATTTTTAACAGCCGTTATTATAAGTTATATTTTTGTTTGTACGACCCATAACACATGTTTTTGTAATATTGTAACTACAAACATTTAAAATCCATTCCTTTAAATTTGAATGAGATAAGCTTTATCAAAAAAATGAATAAAATTCTAATAACAGGCCCAACAGGAAACATCGGACAAGAAGTGGTTGATTATCTGTGTAAATTAGACCAAGATTCTGAAATCATCGCTGCTGTTCGGAATGTTGATAAAGCTAAAAGCAAGTTTTCAAATTACCCAAATCTCAATTTTAGACAGTTTGATTTTGAAGATCAAGATTCATTTAACTCTGCTTTTGAGAATATTGATATTTTATTTTTACTCAGACCACCACATATTTCAGATGTTGAAAAATATTTCAAGCCTTTACTTCAATCGGCACAAGATAAAGGAATAAGAAAAATTGTTTTTCTCTCAGTTCAGGGAGCTGAAAAAAGCAAGGTGATTCCGCACAACAAAATTGAAAGACTGATTAATTCGTTAAATTTCGATTATATTTTTGTTCGTCCAAGTTATTTTATGCAAAACCTAACTACAACTTTACTCCCAGAGATTCAGAAAAAGAAAACAATCACGCTACCTTCGGGAAAGGCAAAATTTAACTGGATAGACACTAAGAATATCGGGGAAGCAACTGCAAAATTAATACAGTCATTCGAAAAGTATAAAAACAGCTCCTACGAAATCACAGGAACAGAGAACAAGAACTTTTCAGAAGTGGCAGAAATTATGACTAAAGTTTTAGGAGCGCAAATTACTTACAGAAGCATTAACCCAATTTCCTTCTATTTCAAAAAAAGAAAAGAAGGTATCCAAAGTGGTTTTGCTGTTGTAATGACAATTCTCCATTTCCTCCCCAGATTTCAAAAAGAACCAGAGATTTCGGATAACTTTAAATTGTTGACAGGGAAGGAGCCAACATTATTGAAGGAGTTTGTAGAAAGGGAGCGAAAACACTTTGTGCAGTAGGTACAACTCGTTCTTAGCCTAGGCTTTCAAGCCTAGGTTTAATTAGTTCCCTCGAAACATTGGAGTGCCGTTAGGTACGACCCATTACACATGTTTTTTGACCTGACACCAACAAAACACCTAATCCTCAAATAAAAAACCTCAATAATTAAAAAAATCTACCGAACCTTTTTAAGACAACCGTGTATTACGG
>JAWOEL010000066.1:0-16240 GCA_046482735.1 Bacteroidales bacterium
TTTCATTAAAAAATAAACACCAACACCAACACCAACACATATCCCACCCAATAACCAACCATCATTGCATATACACCAAGATTTTTCTTCGCACATAACCTGTGCCCATGCAAGTATTAGGCTTGGTATAAGAAGAGCAGCCCCCCATATAGAAATATTTTTTAGTTTTTTGTTTTCAAGTTTATCAGCAAGCATATTAACATATTGAAACATTTCATCAATTCGCCTGTTTAACTGTTTAATTTCGTTTGGTATTCCGAGTTGCGATTGGATTTTTGTATATAACTCAATACCTTGATCTTGTGCAGTAACTTCGGTAAAAAAAAGCTTGTTTGAAAACCTGAAATATTTGCCTGATAAATCGCTAATTCGTTCAGCTTTTTTAACTTTATCAGAATCCTTGTCAGGAAAAGTGATTATATCTGTAATTTCGTTATTATATCGTAAAATTGAAGCTTTTTGAGCTAAACACAATTTAACCATTTCGTAATACATAGTTTCAAAATGATTCCATAGAATATTTCTTGAAAACCAATTTTCGGTAGTAAGTCCCATAAAAGAATAGCGGGTAATACCATATAATAAACCATTTTGTTCTACCCAACGAGCATATGTTGCTTGTTGCAAGAGTTCGTTCATCATTTTTTTGTTTTTACATGTTGGCTCAGAGGTGTCGAGAAAAATATAACGATACCAATCAGAATTATTTTCGTAATTATATTCAAATTGTTTTTCTATTCGTAATTGATTTTGCTTTGAAAACGTATGTGCTAATTCATCATTTAAATACAAACAGACAGTAAACATTCTATCATCAATAATAGAATTAGGAGTATATCTAACTTTAGCTTCTTTATCACTAGTAGAACCGGGTAAAAATTCTTTTATAAATGAAGGCAGCTTTATTTCAATTGGTTTTCCATTAGGGATATAATCTTCAAACACTTCTTTAATTTCACAAGGGGTGGTACCATTCTCTGGAGTGTATTTAATTGAAATACTATCAGCTAAAAACGAATTCTTGGTGCCGATTGTATATGTTTGAGTGTCTAAAAATTGAGGATAAACCCTTCTTCCATAATCATTGATAGTAAGAATTTCTTGAAACGAAGGGTGATCGTAATTCAAAAGAGAAATACTAAAAATTCCTATACCGGAAGAATAAAATGATACTGATATTTTTTGTATATCTAATCTGTATTCTTTTGGTTCAATATCATTTTCAGGTAAAATATAAATTGTATATGTATTTTCGGCATCTTTTTGTAATTTATAATTATACGTCAGAATATCACATTCTTTCTGTATAAATTTTAATTTTTTATTTTCATCTATCTTTTTATTAAAAATTGCAGAGCGTGCAAATTCATAAAAATATGCTTTTATATTATATTGTTTAACAATTTCATCCGGTTCTTTAGGAGAATCATTCATATTACTCCAATTATCATCATCATTGAAAATAGAATACATTTCTGATAAATCTGTTTTTTCTGAGAAAAGATTCTGTTCCTTATTATCAATATTATCAATAGTCCATGTAAACGGGAATAAAAATAGGTGCTTGCTATACGCCGCCCCCTTTACAATTGAAATAATTTTATTAATAGATTCATTTAATTTATTTGTTTCTAAAAATTCGTGCGTAAAACCAATAAATCCATTCTTGCCACCTCCATGAAAAACAGATTTTTTATTAATTTCATCTTGAAATTCAGAAACAAGCGTATCCTTGCCTTCTCCATAATACATAATTTCCTCATCTGTATATATGAGGAGCTTTGAATATGGGAATAATCTATCTGTTATTGGAGAAAATTTTGAAGTAGATGATTTAATTATTTGAACATCTGCATCATGTTTTTTTTGTTTGATGGATTCTTCTGCATTTTCTTCATCGGCATCGGTTACACCTTGAAATTTTCTATCTTCTTTACGAATTTCCCATACTTCTTCCATTGTAGCACCTGCTTCAATCATGCCGGGTATATAGTTTTTATCATTTGCAGCAATAAATAGTTCTTTACGCTCAAGTTCATATCCTATTTTTTCAGCAACTTGCTCAAGAGAAGATGGTAGAATTTCTTTTTCACCGTGGTGATCTATTTTGTAAAAATTTTCCGGTTTTTCCCAATCTGGTGGGATAGTTAGCTCTATTCCATAAATATCATAATCTATATATTGGGGATTATTAAAAACATCTGCATATTTATCAACAGTAACTCCCCATGGTATATACTCCTCATTTTTGGGTAAAAACTCTTCGTTTTTAGCTAACAATATTTTTCGTATTGTCTGCATTTCTAAATCATTACCACCAAGAAGAAATAATCTTTTTTTGTCGTTAGAACCCATACTCATAAAGCATTATATTTTCAAAAATTTATTTACAAACAAAAACCTCCCTACAAACATAAGTATTTACACTCATATTTAAAAGAGAAAATTTGAATAATATATTGAAATGAGTTCTCCCTGATTTTTAAAGTTCAAAATCTTATTCGACTTACATAAGATAATGTAAAGAGCTGAATATTATAGTGTTTTCACAAAAAACAACTAATATAGTATGCACACTACATAATCATATCTATAAAAAGCATCACTCCACCCCATACGGATTCCAGAAATTACCGCTGGCTAAAAACATGTATAATACCTGTAAGCACGATTCGTAATATCGTTCTGCCGGAACTGAGGCAAATTCACGCATAAAGCGGTCGGTTGTGCGTTGTGAGGATGACATGGCAGCTAATGCAAATGAACCGACAAAAGGTACTGAATGGCGATGTCCGTATGTCGGAGCATCCGGATTTATGCGACGTAAGCCATTGTGCCAATAATTGTCTACCACATTTTCTATTCCACCGGCTCCGTACCAAATTTCGCCGTCTTCGGCAAATTGATTATAGATTGGTGTTTCTATAAATGTTGTTATATTTTGTGTCCACACTTCAGCTTCTTTTGTGCCCCACCACAAATAATCGGTTGCTATTCGCCAGGGTGTCCGGCAGGCATCGTATTGGTATGAATTATACACACCCGAACCACTTACTTCGTAATAACAATTTTCTGGGTCGCCTCCTTTATGATTTGTCCACGCATATACCAATCCTGTATGAGGATTCGTATTGCGGTTCAGGGTAACATAGCTGTCTTCTGCTGCCTGAAGCCAAAATGCTGCTCCCTGCATATCGGTATGGTCTTCTTTGAATTGTGCAAATGCACGATAATATGCCGGGGAATAATATGAAGGATTGGTACAATTACACCCACCAAAATCATCACCCGGTTTTTGCACAATAATTCCTTCACACATAAGAAAATTATGGGTCTGCAAACTATCAATTATTGCATGGGCAATATCGGCATAGCTAGTTTCAGTTGGCCATTGTTTCATGGCAACAAGCAAAGCTATAGCAGCATCAAGATCACCATCGGTTGCTCCATTTTTCTTATTATTTCCGGTTTCGCAATCGGTATATATCCAATTCATCAAGCCTCGTTCGTTGAGGCGTGCCATATAATAATTCAATAATTTATCGAATATAATTTTATCACCGGCATATGCGGTTATTGCCAAACCATAACCAATACCTTCTGAAACGGTTATGGTAGAATCTTCTTTCACCACCCGTGCTTCATTTTCACCGCATTCGCGAATGAATTTTTGCTTCCAAGCAGTATATGCGTTCATTGCTTCTGTGTCGGTAATATGAGCAGATTTATTTCCTTGTGTATATTCGACATTTTGTGGAAAAGGAAATTTTGTCGCAGTTTGGGCACGACTAAATTGTGTAGACATACACAATACGAGAGTAAGTAGAGTTACAATTTTCATATGTTTAAATTTTTATTTAGGATGCGGCAAAAATACACATTATGATTGATATATCTCCAATAATGTATCAATATAATCAGTAATATTATACTCCGATGCGGTGATGAGTGCTTCTTTAGAAATTGCGGAATAAATATTCGAATTCTTATACAGTGTAATTATATATTCAGCAAATTCAGCAACTTTTTTATCATACACTATATACCCGTTTTTTCCGTGACGAATAATATCCCTATTTCCTTTACCGTCGAGGCACACAACCGGCAAGCCCGCTGCCATTGCCTCAATCAGAACCAAACCAAATGGTTCGTACGTTGCGGCATGCACATACACATCTGCCTTTTTATAAAACTCTTCAACATCTTTATTTCCATGCAAAATTACAGCATCCTGCAAAGATTTTTTTTCGATACGATCTTCAATTTTTTTTCGGTCAGAACCTTCGCCAAGAATATGTAATTCACAAGGAACTTGCTTTTGATGCAGATATTCAACGACTGACAGGAGAAATGATTGATTTTTTTTCGCCACAAGACTCCCAACACTCAAGAGATTAATTTTGGTGTCGGCACATTTGTGTTGAGAATGTGCAGCAGAAAAATGATTCACATCAATAGCATTATGTAATAAAATCGCATTTTGATGCAACACATTCGGCAAATTCTGTTGAGCAAAGGCATATGAATCATGTGCAATTGCAATAAACCGGGTATTAGTTTCAATATATTTAGGAATCAGCATTTTACGCTCAAACCAATTCGTGATTTTTGCTTTCGAAAACGGTATCAGATATTTTTGTAATTGCGGCATATTATCATGCAAATGAGAAAACCATTTTGCATGGGGATAGTGAATGTGACGACTCACAAAATCGCCTATCCACAAATGAGTGTGAATAACATCAGGCTTAAAATCATCGACATATGCCTGCAATTCAGCAATATTTGACTGATGCTTTTTTGTGACAGAAGGTATATAAGAAGCCGGCACCACATCCCAAATATCAGAATTACTATATTCAGGATATTCATTTAACGAAGAAAACGTAACAAGACGAACGACTACCTGTTCACGCTTAGCTAATTCATTACATATAGCAATAGCTAAACGCTCAGCACCACCTTTTCGTAAGTTTGGAATAATATGTACTATGCGAAGAGGCATATGAATATTCATATAAAAATAGCGTAAAGAAAAAAGAATTATAAAAACTCTTTTGTTGTAAACATTACAGAGCCCACTTCACATACACTGCACCCCAACTATATCCACCACCAAAAGCAGCAAGAATGAGGTTGTCACCTTTTTGGAAAGACTTCTCAAATTCCCACATACAAAGAGGAATAGTAGCAGCAGTAGTGTTACCGTATTTTTGGATATTAATGCACATTTGCTCAGATTTGAGTCCCAAATGATGTTGAGTCGCATCAATAATACGTTTATTTGCCTGATGAGGAATTAAATAATTAACATCTTCACCGGTCATAGAATTTCGCTCCAATAAATCACGAGCAGAACCCGCCATACCATTTACCGCAATTTTAAACACCGGTTGACCTTCCTGATGTATAAAATGTTATTTCGCATCAACAGTTTCATGCGTTGCAGGGTTAAGAGAACCACCGGCTTTTAAACATAAATGTTCCCAATTGGTACTATCAACATGTAGGTTTGAATCTATCACCCCATTTCCTTCTTCATTTGGCTCAACAAGTACCGCAGCAGCACCATCACCAAAAAGAATACACGTATTACGATTTGTATAATCTGTAAGAGAAGTCATCATATCAGCCCCAACCAAGACAATTTTTTTATACCGACCCGATTCAATAAATTGAGCAGCGGTTTCGAGACCAAACAAAAAGCCACTACATGCCGAATTTAAATCGAATGCAAAAGCATTTTTCGCCCCAACCTTAGTAGCTGTAAGAGCAGCACATGAAGGGAACATCATATCAGGAGTAATAGTAGCCACAATAATAAGTTCAACATCCTCAGGATTTGTATGCGTCTTATCTAAAAGCCCTTTTACAGCTTCAGTAGCCATATCAGAAGTTGCCTTAGACGGATCTTTTAAAATCCTTCGCTCCTTAATTCCGGTACGAGTTGTAATCCATTCATCATTTGTATCTACAATTTGTTCAAGATAATCATTTGTAATAATATCTTCAGGTACCCAACCATGAATGCCTGTAATAGCAGCGTGTAATGTTCCCATTATTGAAAAGCTTGTTTAATTTTATTAGTTAAATCAGAGTTTGTGATATGATACGTTTGTAAAATCATATTGGTAAATGCTATCTTATTCGAAGCACCATGGCCAATAACAATTGGAGCATTTACACCCAAAACGGGTGTTCCACCATGATTTTCATAATTAAAAAGATCTAAATAAGGATGTGAAAATTGTAAGTGCTGAGTAATTTTATACACAGACTCCAGCTGTTTTAGCACTATATTTCCGGTAAAACCGTCACATACAATTACATCTGCCTTATCAGTATATAATTCATTACTTTCAATATTTCCGTGAAAATCGAAATGAATACCATCTTTCATAAGTTCAAATGTTGCCTTAGTCAACAAGTTACCCTTCTCTTCTTCCTCACCGATATTCAGCAAGCAGACTTTAGGTATTTCAATTTCATGATAATATTTAGCAAATAAATCACCAAGAATTCCATATTGGTATAAGACATCGGGTTTACAGTCGGAATTCAATCCAACATCAAGTAATACACCATGAGATGCACCGGAAATTTTAGGAATAGGACTAGTAATACATGGACGCATTATTCCGGGAATAGACTTTATAGTATACATTGTGCCAACCATCATAGCACCGGTATTTCCAGCACTGGTAAATGCATCTATTTTACCCGAATATAAATGCTTAAAACCGATTGTAATACTTGAATCTTTCTTATACTGAAAAGATTTAGCAGGATGCTCACCCATTCCAATAACTTCAGTAGTATGTACAACTTCAATTTTATTGCCAGGGTATTCCTGCGTATCCAAAATAGCATCTATTTGCTGAGCATCACCAAATAATACTATTGTACATTTACAATTTGCATTATTGGCAGCATTTACAGCTCCCAGGACAGCTTGTTTTGGGGCAAAATCTCCCCCCATAGCATCGATTCCAATTCTCATGCTATTTATATATTTGATACCTATTCAGAATCGTTCTTTGTAAATACAAGCTTTCCGTTGTAATACACACTTCCTTCATATTCATATGCGGTATGACGACGGTGCACCACTCCTGTTTCGGGGCATCTGCTTAATGTTGGCATTTCTGCTTTATAATGTGTACGTCTTTTATTTCTACGAGTTTTCGACGTTTTACGTTTTGGATGTGCCATTGTATTAAATTTTAATTATCAAACAATTTTTTTAATGTATCCCATCTGGGATCTGTTTTATTACTTTCAGTATGTTCTTTTCTCTTTTCTGAATCGAGCAATCGCTCTATTTCCGGATTACATTCATTCTCCGGATGCATTTTTTGCAAAGGTATTGAAACTATTATCATTTCGCGAAACAAATCTGTCATATCCAACTCCACATCTTGTGGCGATACTAATATAACATTCTCCTCATCGGTAAACTCGTGCCCCAGTTCATCTGTTTTCACCAGAAATGTTTCACTATGTTCTATCTCTACCGAACATTCCTCTCGACATCTGTCGCACAATACATCAATAGTTCCGTGTATAGATAACTCTATAGTTCGCATATTATTATGCGTTTCTATACGTAATTCTACAGATATATCTGCACCATACACATCTTCAATATCATTTTGCTCAATGAACGCTCGCTGTATAGTAAATGAACACTCTTGTACACCTACATGTGTTTTCTGTAAGGGTATAGTATATTTTGCTTTCTTACTGTTCATACAGAAAATTTAGGTCGCAAAATTAGGAAAAACTGTTAAAACAAAAAATTTTATCTTGTTTTATTTTACTTTTTTGATGGCAAATCGTATTGTTTCTTATAAATCTCTGCTGTTTTTCTAATTTCTTGAATTACATCACGAAACGAAAATGAAAGAGAGTCTTGTATTTTTGAATTATCAATATATGTTTTTTGATATGCTGCTTGTGCTGTTTGTGGAGACATTTTTGATGGTTTTCCTATCATATGTAATATCGAAGAAAACACCCTGCTTACTATCATTAGAAAGCATTTGGGGATATGTATACGTGGTTTCCGAACACCGAGTGTTTCTGCTATTACAGAACTAACTGTTTTCATATCCACATTTTGTGCTGAAATTATAAATTTCTCGCCACTAACATCCGAAGCCATTAATTGTATCATACAATCGACCACATCGTGTACACTTACATACCCACTTACAGCTGATGTATATACAGAGCTGAAATTATACATTGTGGAAAACAATGCACCGCTGCTTTGGTTCCATTGTCCTGGTCCAATAACAACTGATGGATTCACAATTACTGCAGGCAATCCTTCTGCTATACCTCTCTGAACCTCAAGCTCTCCCAAATATTTTGAATACCCATATGCAGATTTGGTTTTGGCGTGCACATCAAAATCATGTGTTTCTTGTAGCAACTCATTGTTTTCAGGTTTGCCGAGTGCTGCAATTGAGCTTATATAACACATTTTTTGCACATTGTGTTTCAAACAGGCATCTACCACATGTTGTGTTCCACAAGTATTTATGGTATACAGTTTCGCAGATTCATATGTATCAAAAGACACATATCCGGCACAATGAAAAACAAAATCGGCACCTTCAATAGCATCGGAAATTTCTAGCATATTGGTAATATCTGCATACAACCAGGTAATATTTAAATGCAACAAATCGTCACATGAATATATGCGAAAAAAAGATTCTGCTTTCTGTTGCGATTTTGCATTTCGCACTATAGCTCGCACTTGCACACCTTGCTGAAGCAAAGCAATACATAAATGTGCCCCAAGCAAACCGGAGGCACCTGTTATAGCAACAACCTTATGTCCAAAAAAGTTTTGTTCCAAATCCTAATGTGTTATCGGTGTATTTTGCATAATCAATATGTATATGCCATATAGATGTTTTACGTATAATTGCATATGGAAATTTCTGTATATATTTCTTTTGTGCACGACGCAACATATCACCTGTGCACGTCTCTAATGTTCCTTGAAATTGCAAGCCCTGCAATTTTCCTACAATTTTAGATTCAAGAACTATTGCTCCTGCAACTTTATTATTTTGCACACTATCTTGTATATGTTTTGTTTCATCATCACTTAATATATAAAAACATTCGGTTTGTGAATCAAACACATAAAAGGCATGTGCACACCAGGGTTCATTATGTGCACATGTTGCCAATGTCAGCACATGATGTTTTTGTATAAAATCAATAATTTTGAAACGAGATGAATCACGCGATTTTTTAGTCATGGGTATGTTCTTTTTCAGGTAGCACAATTGTTACACATGTTCCACAATCTTGTTCACTGTCAAAAGTAATATACCCACCTTGTTGTTCAATAAACTTTGTACTCAACTGCAAACCAATACCCGTACCGGTATCATTATTTACCGCTGTGTGTACAGATTCTGAATTGCTCTGTGATGGCTGATTCATACCAATGCCAAAATCGAGAACCTGAATATACACATACCCATTTGCCGCTTCAGCAGTTATACTTATTTCAGAATCAGGATAAGAAAATTTTATTGCATTGGTTATAACGTTTCGCAGCACAAATGCAAGTGTATGCGGATTGACATATATAAAAAGATTCGCATCTATATCTGTGAAAATATGAATATGTTTGGTAAAACATGCCGCTTGTACTAATTCAAGCACCCCCGCAACTATTTCAGATAAACTAACCGACATCGGAGATTGTGTGTCATGCGTATTTTTGGTCCAATCCAAAACATTATTAAATAACTGATAACTCTGATGTGCCGATTCATGTATATACTGAATATATTCTAACATTTTATCCTGCGACAAGCTATTAAACTTTGTCAGCAATATTTCAGAAAAACCCATTAAAGTATTAAATGGATTTTTTAATTCATGCGATACAATTGACGCAAATTTCTTATAATTATCAGCTTCACGCTTTTGCAATTCAAATTCGCGTTTAGCCTTCACTTCTCGTTTCAAAAAATGAGAAACATCCACTTCTGTAACAATCATCCGAGTCCAATTATCTTTATATTTTTCAGGAATTGTTACCGTAATTTGTGTTATAAATTTCTGACCTTTTGTAGAATATTTTGAAGTAATATAGGTATACGAAAGATTTCCGGCATATAAATGCATTATCATTTGAAAAAAACGACTATATGTTTCATTCGCAAAAAAATGTCGTATTCCCTTACACAACTCTCTTTTTTCAGCTTCAAAAAAAGTCATTGCTTCGTTATTAACATCAATAACTTTAATTCTATCAATTAGTGCCGGAATAATGTGCGGATGATACGTAATATATTTTTCAATAGAACCAAAGGTATTTTCAATACGAGACAATTCAGCATACAACTCCGAAGCATCTTCGTACCATATAGGAACACCACAGTTATTACATATTTCTGTTGTGTCAATTGTTTGTGTATGTAAAGAATTTATATGCACTCCATTTTTTTGGCAAAAATAGTATATTAATATTACTTATCAAACTCTTATCTGATGATGTTATTATGCTCCGTGCATCATTTTTTTAATACCGGGAGACAATACAAACAAAAACACAGCCGATGCAATTGCTATAAGACCTAGCGTGTAAAACACAGACGTAAACTGCAACAAATTAGACAATGAATACTTCGTGGTAAACGACATAGTACTGGCATCATTAGAAATATATCCTTTTTGCTGTGCTTTGTTATACGCATGGTCACCTACATCAATCATATGCTCAACCCCTTGTTGAAAAGCTTGTTTAAGTATTTTTCTATAACCGACAGAATCTTTAACTATACGTGATATATTTAAGTTTTGATATTCCGTATATGATGAATCAAGAATTTGAGCATAATCAAACACATCAACATCATCTATCGAATACAAGTTATTTCCCTGCACAAGAATAGATTCAAAACCTTTTTGCAGTGTAGTAGAAATAAGACTTTTGTATTGAGCAGAAAATTCTTTTTTATACAAGCTGTCATGTAAAATTGCAGTATTTTCTGTGTGCAAAATACTGTCTTTATAGAAAAATGCATGAGAATAATTTGTTTCTATTGTTTCCCACATAACATCAGCAGAGGTTTCCTGCACCGACGTTGTTTGTGCAATAAATCCACCAACATGATGTGCCATAGCATTTGCCAAAAACCATGCTCCCAATATCATACCCACAATTTTTGGCGACGCCAAACGCGTAACCATGGACAGCCCGATTGGCGACAAACACAATTCACCCATAGTTTGCAGCAAATAACTACCTATAAGAAAAATCATAGGAACAGTAGCCGCAAACAACATATAGTTATACGTATCTGCATGAAGGAGCAACTCCGTTTGTGAAGTAAAATATGGTGCAAATCCCAACAAAACAAACCCTACGCCTAAAAGTAATATACCAAGAGAAAATTTAACCGGTGTATTTGGTTCACGTTTTTTTCTGGCAAGTTTAAGCCATAACACAGTAAATGGAGTTGCCAATAGCAAAATAAACAAAGGATTAACAGACTGAAATAAAGATGCGGGCACCTGCCAGTCAAATATATGTCTGTCTACATTTCCATATGTAAATAACGTAAGAGAAGAGCCTGCTTGCTCAAAAAATGCCCAGAAAAGCACGGTAAATAATAACAGAATAAGCACCACAAACAATCTTTCTCGTTCAATTTTCGGACTTACTAGTGCTTTTATAAAAATAAATAACAACACAGCACCGGCAAACGGAGTAAGCACATATGACATTATTTCATAATGCTTTACCAACAAGGCAATAAACCCAACAAAAATAATACTGAGAATATATATTATAGATTCTATAGAAAGACCAACAAAAAAACGCTTCTGCAATTTTTCTTTCTGTGGTGGTTCACCTATACGTGCAGGTATGTTCTTTTTTTCTATTCCCTCCGAAGTGGTAATTAACTGTTCTTTAAATTCCAATAAATATTTATAACGATAAAAAATAATTAAGCCTGCAATCATGCCAAATCCGGCAAGGCCAAATCCATAGTGCCAGCCAACCATCTCTCCCAACATACCGCAAGCTAGTGGCGACAAAAATGCTCCTAAATTAACTCCCATATAAAATATGGTAAAACCACCATCTCTGCGAATATCATTTTTATCATACAACTCCCCCACAATAGATGATATATTAGGTTTGAAAAACCCATTGCCAAGAATCAAAAAAGCTAAAGCTGTATACAACCAAAATTCGGTTTCTATAGCCATTACAAAATGACCTATCGCCATTAAAATTGCTCCCCAAATAACTGCTTTTTTGTGCCCCAAAAACTTATCTGCCACTATACCACCAATAAAAGGGGTGGCATACACCAATGCTCCATACGCGGCATAAATACCGTAAGCAATAGCACTTTTTTCGGGTTCGAGAATGTGTTCAAATAACTGCTTGGTTAGATACAAAATAAGCAACGCTCGCATTCCATAAAAACTGAAACGTTCCCACATTTCAGTAAAAAATAACATGACAAGAGCTTTGGGATGTTTATCCATACTGTAACTGTTTTTTTAATACAAAATTACTATTTTTTTGTATTCATGTAACTTTTTGTTCATGTTTCTAAAAAATATTGTATTTTTGCAGTGTCTTTTTAGCCCAAGTGTTGGAATTGGTAGACAAGCATGGTTGAGGGCCATGTGCTCGTTTGAGCGTGCAGGTTCAACTCCTGTCTTGGGCACTTTTTTTTCCGTTTCTCTCTATTGCATATCATACACAAATTTTCATATTATATTTTTTCAATAATAAAATGTGATTTTTCTTTTTAAAAAAACATATTTTTTATATTTTAGTACATTAGAATATTTTGTAATAAAATTTACCTAAATAAATTAATTACTTGCACTAAATATGAGTAGTGATTTTCAACATACATATATTATAATTAGTTTAAAAATCATGGTAAAACTTCATCTGTGTATGATCGCTAATAAGTTATAAGCATAAAAAAAATAAAAAAACAGACATATGAAAAAAATCGTATTATCACTCATTTTATTCATCATAGGGTATATAACTATAGCACAAGAATATGCTTATCCACAAAGTCAAAATTATCCATACGGATATATGTCGAGTTCTATAACATCTGCAGATGCAACAGCTGAATATGAATCATGGATAGAAGATTATTATGTAGAATGCTCATCTACCGAAGCACGGATTGATGATAACGGAATAACCGTATCGGAAGGAATTGGATATGGCTTGGTTATAACAGCTTATGCTGGCGATAAAGAAAAATTTGATAAATTACTTACGTATTATAACAAGCGAAAAAACGGTAACGGCGTTATGGATTGGGAATTCCAAGGCTGCAACGAATCGCCTTCGGATGGTGGTGCAGCAACCGATGGTGATCTGGATGCAGCAATGGGAATGTTAGTTGCAGTACACCAATGGCCGGGACAAGGTTATGAACAGGATTTTGAATCGCTTGCCAGTGCTATGCGAAATAGCGAATTTACTGATTGTGGATTTATCCTACAAAAACCGGGAGATGCATGGGGAGGATGTGATTGTACTAATCCGAGCTACTACGCACCCGGATATTACCGTGCATTTGCTGCATATTACGAAGAAAAAGAAGATAACGATAATGCTTCGTGGTGGTCTCAAGCTGCAGACGATGCATATGTGGTTTTATTTGCTAATCAACATGACCAAAGCGGATTGGTAACTGCATGGACAAACTCATCTGGTGCCGCGGGACCTTGTGGTGGTCAGGTTGACGGAGGCGGAGGCTCTGGAACATACCAATATGACGCCTGCAGAACTCCATGGAGAATTGCCACAGATTATTTATGGTGGGGCAATTCTGATGCTGAAACATTCCTGACTCCCATGGTTGATTTTGTAAATACTGATGTTGGTGGTATTACAGAGGTTGTAGATGGATATGATCACGACGGCACCCCAACAGGTGAATGGCAAAATGTACCTTTTGTCGGTTCTTTTGCTCTTGCTGCAATGGCTGTAGACCAAACCAGCACCGACAGTTTTTTAAGCGAATTGGCACGTATGTCTGGTGACAATTACTTCAACACCTGCCTCTCTGTTATGTATAAATTTTTAGCAACCGGAAATTTTTGGAATCCTTATGGTGAAGACCCGGGGCCAACATGCTCACAGGTCAATTTAGGTTCGGGACTCTCTTTGTGCGGTATTGGTTCTGCAGAATTACATGCAGGTATTCCTAGTGCACAAAACAGAACATTTACCTGGTATAGAAACGATGCTCAACTAAACTCGGGTACAGAGAATACATATACTGTTGATCAAGAAGGAACATACAAGGTTATTATGGATTCAGCAGGTGTTTGCTCATCTGAATCATCAGTTACAATAACAGCTTCAATTCCTCAAGTTGATTTAGGACCAGATGTTACATTAAATACAGGCATAACGTTAGATGCCGGTGTTTCAGGAAATGGATTAGAATACACTTGGTATAAAAACAACACCGTATTATCGGGAGAAACAGAAAAAACAGTAGCAATAACAGAGGTAGGTACATATAAAGTTGAAGTTTCCGCTACAGGATGCGATATGCAATCAGATGAAATTATTGTAGAAGAATCACCATATATAAGTAAAACATCAAGTTCTATTGATGTTGATGGAGAAATAGATCCTGCTTATGAACAATTTCGTGATTTATCAATAGAATTATCCGGAACTATTGGAACACCTGACATAGATGCTTCTTGGGCAGGATTATGGAATGATGAACATCTTTACATCTTAGTAAAGGTTACGGACGAAACTATAAGTACATCTGCGGGAGAATGGTATAACAACGACGGTGTGGAATTTTTTATTGATGGCGACAACAGCAAAAACAGCAGTTATGATGGCAACAATGACTTTCAATGGGGATTTGTGGCAACGGGAACTACTGTAAATGCAGGCGGGAGCAATCCGGATAATTCTACAAGCGGCATAGAATTTACAACTACCACAACTACTGACGGATATAATATAGAAATAGCTATTCCCTGGTCTACAATCAACATTACACCACATATTAATGATATAATAGGTCTTGATATTGCGGTAAATGACAATGATGGTTCTGGAAGAGAAAACAAAATTGCATGGCATGCTACAGTTGATGACGGATGGCAAGACCCCTCAATATTTGGTGAAGTTTTGCTCACAGAAGAACAAACAACTGAACCACTCCAAACACAAACAGTACAACTAAACCAAGGATGGAATATGGTGTCTTTCTGGGTACTACCTGAAGATGCAGCTATTGAATCTGTTTTTGCTCCACTTGGAGATAATCTTGTACAGATAAAAACACAAAACTCCATATATATACCGGGTATAAACGACGCATATAATACGCTTAGCACAATAGAAATCGGAAAAGGCTATATGGTATATCTAAATAGTCCGGAGACTCTTACAATAGAAGGAACCCCAACCGATGCAATGAGCACATCATTACATGAAGGATGGAATCTTGTAGGCTACCCTTTTGAAAATGAAAATGACATACAAACTATCATCAATCCAATTAGTTCGCAGGTTTCATCAATTAAAAATTTTGAAGGTGAATATGGTGGAAACGGAGATTTAATAAATATGCAAGCTGGAAAAGCATATTTTATACAAGTAACTGAAGACACTATATTGGATTTTTAAAATTTGCTATTTATGTGTGTGAGTCACAAATAATATATACTATTGAATAGGAGGAGCATTAATTTCGCTCTTCCTATTTCACAATTTATATAACAGAACAAACTGTTACTTCCTATATTGAAATACAAATACCGCACGACATATCTTTTCGAAATCAACAGAGAGATAACACATAATAAAATTACATTGGCGACTCTGTTTCTGTATAATATATTTATCGCCCAAACTAAAATACACAGAAAACTCTCATATATAGATAACACAAGACTGTTCCGATACCAGACAGTATTCGTGAAATACCTATAAACGTGAGTTCGATATAATTTTTGAGTTCAGAACGCTTAGAAATAATAAGATTCGATTAAAAATAATGAGTATTATCGGGATAAATCGAATTATTTTTAAGAAGAAGATTGCTGTTTATAAGCGTTTCATTGATTGCTTTGTGTAAAATATTGAATATGTGCGTTACATCTCTTCATCTTATCCCGATAAGATTCATCGATTTGCCTTAATCTTCAACATTTTACATCAACCTGAACT
>JAWOEL010000096.1:0-26372 GCA_046482735.1 Bacteroidales bacterium
AGTTCATATGGTTTTTTATAATATACAGGACAAGGACTTTGTGGGTTTAAAAAACAAATCATAAATGTGATTGATGCTATAGAATACCAATCATTCGTTGTGTCAAAAGATATTTGTTTATACTCTCTGTACCCCTCACCCAATGTTTCCATTTTATCTAATTTATCAGTAAATGTTTTACGAAACACCCAATCGATCCCCATTTCAACTCGCGATGCTATTCTAAACTTAACGCCAACCCCCATAGGGAAATTGAAAGATTGATGCCAATCTAATTCATCTGCAAAAAACACACCTAAACCTCCCACAAGATAGGGTGAAATATTTTTTTCGTCTCTCTGGGGTGTTACTTCAAAAAAATTAAATTCACACACAGCTGAAAATTCAAGCACATTATTGTCTCTAAATGAATGATTTCGTAATTGCTGAAATGCGTTATCAAAATCTTTATCAAAACCTTTTAATTCACCATAAGCAACAGAATACCGGGCAGAATAATGATAATTAAAGACTTGTTTAACAAATACTCCTCCGGATACATGTGGTGAATAATATGCTTTAGACATGTTTACGTCTCCGTTATATTGAGATGTCCCGACAAACAATCCTATATCAAATTCCTTAACTTGTGCATTTACACTAATGCTATACACAAGTACCAAAAAAAACAACCATACATGTCGTATTTGTATCATTTATGACAACTTAATATTTTATGAATTTAATGCAAAAATAATATTTTGCATGGAATAAGTTGCCAATTTAACGAGATAAACAAAGTAAAATTATAATTATACGGGATTTATTTTTGAAAAGTTGGCCAACCATTACGTTTGGCTTTTAATTTATAGTGAACACTTATCATGGCAAACATGTAAAAGTCATTATCATAAGGGTCACCTCGTTGTTCATTATAATATCCATATGTTAATCCTCCACCTGTAGAAGGACGAATATTGCTTTCGTACGCAGGATCTGCTAATAATTTTGCAACATAATCGGGCACTCTGTTTTGGTGCTCTGCAATTTTATCGGGCGAAGCATACGTTGTGCTTACGTCATCTAAATAATCTGTAAATAAAAACCGCGGCCCGACTTCAAAAGAAAAAGCCCAATACCTGTTTGCTAAATATTTAAACTGGAAACCACATGGGATAGACATAGCTACACGTGAATATGGTTTACGGGTTTTCATAAAATTTTGTCCTTCAGTTCCTATTGGTTGAAGATTTATCCACGAACCGTCTATTTGAGCTTGCGGATTAAAATAAAAAACACCAACTCCAACAAAGGCATATGTTACAAGTTTTACAGCTCTTCGCCCTCGTACTCCTTTTAAATCATATCGGTGCCCGGGGCGTTCCTTCCGTATTTTATATTCAATTCTGCCGTGAAGTTCATATATAGGACTACGAAAAGAAATATCTCGATAGTTCCGATAAAATTCATTTGTATTTTTATCACTTCCGTGTATAAAACCAAATGTAAATGAAGCTTGTACTGCCAATCTCTGCTGTACAAAATATCTCATCCCTACATGACCGCCCACTCTGGTAGCCCCCCAGTCAAGATCAAGAATATTATTTTGTCCTATTCCATCATTTCCGCCCAATTCTCCAAGAAAAAAAGTAGGACCTATTCCTCCTATTATCTCATATCTATATCGTACCCAATCAGATTGAGCTTGTGAAAAATATGGTGATTTAAAGAGGAAAAAACCGACAAATAATAAAACCCAATATATTTTTTTCATTCTTAAAGCAGTATAATTTACCGTAAAAATATAACCTAATTTATACATAACCAAAAAAATAGTTATATTACTTTCTTAAATCTAAGCCAAGATTTAATTTTTTACGTAATGTATCAAAAAAAGTTTCCGACTTTAACTGCAATGTTCGTACAGCAATTTCTGATTTACGTACTTCTATACGAGGTTTTGTATTAATAAGTGAACTTTTATAATCATTTGACAATAAAAAATTTGTATACTCCCCCTCTGCTTCTATTACAATATTACTACTATCCGGTATTATTATTGGACGCACACTTAACGTATGTGGTGCAATAGGCATCATTATAAACACATTACTGTTAGGTGTAACTATAGGTCCTCCCAGGCTTAAAGAATATCCGGTAGAACCGGTTGGTGTGCTTATTATAACTCCATCTGCCCAAAAAGAACAAAAATAATTATCATCTACATATGTATTTATTTTTATTAATTTCAAAATATTACTTTTTTGTAAAGATATTTCATTAAGAGCCACATCTTGAATATGATGCGAGTCTATTGTCATAGAATAGGACAATAACGAACGTTCACGTATCTCGTATTGATGCGAAACAATATCCTGAATAACAGAGTTAATAATATCGGGTGTAACATCTGCTAAAAACCCTAGTTTACCAAAATTAACTCCTAATATTGGTATTTGATATATATAAAATAGGTGAGAACATTTTAAAAAAGTTCCATCACCACCAATACTAAATATAAAGTCAATATTGTAATACTCAATATTTGTGAAAACCTGAAAATCGAATGTTTGAGAAGATGTTTCTAAATGTTCATGAAAAGGTTTATACACATATACCGAAAACCCGTTTTTTTGTATAGAGTTTAATAATATATATATAGAGTCAAAATGAACTTTGGATATATTTACACCATAAATTGCGACTGATGACATTGTTAAATATTTATATAATTTAATATAGACTCAACTCTTTCTTTATACATTGCTTGTAGTTTATCATATCCCTCAAAATGTGTTTTTACGGTATATTCATATCGGGTAAATGTTTGCAAAATAGAACTTATCTCTTGTGTGTTTAATTTTATAATTATATCCATATTCTGAGAATCGTTCTCTATATCTGTATACATACTAATAATTTTTGCGTCGTTCTCTTCAATTATATGAGATATTTCACTTAAACTATAATCCTGTATCAAAACAGATAATACAATAATTGCCCCGGGATTATGAAATGAATAAATACGCGTAAAATATTTAATCAGATCATGAGCTGTTATTAAGCCTATATATGCATCATTTTCTTCAACAACAGGAACACTTGATATATGTTGATTAAAAACTAACTCGCAAATCTCAAAAAAATGCTGATGTGCAAATACTTTTACTGTACTGTATTTTTCGGGATGTTTACCTATTATTTTATGAGCATCAGGAGGATATATATCTTCTTCGGCAAGTAATCCGCACAGTTTACTGTCTTCATTTATTACCGGTACATGAAATATTTTATGAGTATGCATATATTCATACGCCTCCTTTTCATTTACGGAATCGAAAAGAGGATGTATTGTTTCGGTAAGTAATGTTCGTGCAATCATAAAATAATTTGGGTATAAAAAGATTTAAAACTTTTCTATCTCTACAAGAATTATATTGTAAATTTACAACGTAAAAACTAAATATCAAATACTATGACAATATTAAGTGTTAATATAAACAAAATAGCATTAATTAGAAATTCAAGAGGTGGTAATATTCCAAATATAGTTCAAGTTGCTCTCGATTGCGAAAAATTTGGTGCACAGGGAATTACAGTTCACCCTCGACCGGATGAGCGACATATACGCTATGCGGATGTGATGAATTTAAAAAAACATATATCTACCGAACTCAATGTAGAGGGATATCCTTCTGAAACATTTATTGATTTGGTGACTTCGGTAAAACCGGCACAAGTAACACTTGTACCGGATGCTCCGGATGCTCTAACCTCAAACGCTGGCTGGGACACAATTTCTCATGCATCATTTTTACAAGATGTTACGAAAACTCTTCAAAATGCTAACATACGAGTTTCTGTATTTGTTGATCCTCAATTACAAATCATTGAAACTGCTAAAAAAATTGGTGCAGATAGAATTGAATTATACACCGAACCCTATGCAAAACAATACACACAAAATAAAAAAGAGTGCATACAAGCTTTCATTGAAGCCTCAAAATATGCTCATTCTATCGATTTAGGTATAAATGCAGGGCACGATTTAAATTTAGATAATTTACACTATTTCTATACACAACTGCCCTATTTAAATGAAGTTTCTATCGGGCATGCCTTAGTCGCAGACGCTCTTTATTTGGGGTTAGAAAAAACTATTATACATTATCGTCGTCAAATTCAGTAATCAATTATGTGAAAGGTATTGTTTATTACATTTTTTTTGATATACTTGTATATAATTGAATTAGTATTAACAATGGGAAAGAAAAAAAAACAAAGCAAAACATTTAACTACGAAGATTTACTCCAAAAAATAATTCATATTTTTCGCAGTTCTCCAAAAAAATCTTTTAACGTAAAACAAATCAGTTCTCGTTTACACATTTTTCAAAAAAATGAGCGAAAAAAAGTTGAAGATATACTTAAAAAATTAAGTTCTAAAGATGAAATTGAAGAAGTCGAATTTGGAAAATTCAGACTAATGTCTCCTTTAGGATATATTATAGGAAAAGTTGACTCTACGGCTTACGGAACAGCATATATTATTTCCGGAGAAACAAAAGAAGATGTATTTATATCTCCGGCAAATTTAAACCATGCATTACACGGCGACACAGTAAAAGTATTCATGTTTGCTCTTTCTCCAGACAAACGTCCGGAAGGGGAAGTTGTAGAAATACTTGAAAAAGGCAAACGAGAATTTGTTGGTATTGTTGAAAAAAACCACAAGTACGCTTTTGTCGTTATAGATAAACGAAAAGCTCCATATGATATTTTTGTATCGCACGATGATTTAGCCGGAGCAAAAGATGGTCAAAAAGTTCTGGTTACAATTACAGAGTGGCCCAAAAAAGCAAAAAACCCAATTGGGGTTGTTTCTAAAATTCTTGGTAATGCGGGAGAACATGAAACAGAAATGCATGCTATTTTAGCTGAATTTGATTTACCATACACTTTTTCCAAAGAAATAGAATCAGCTACTGAATCTATTCCCGAAAATATTTCGCCCACAGAAATCAAAAAGCGAAAAGATTTCAGAAAAATCACGACTTTTACTATTGACCCTCATGATGCCAAAGATTTTGACGATGCTTTATCTATTCAATTTCTTGATAATGAAACATATGAAATCGGTATTCATATTGCTGATGTAACTCATTATATAAGAGAAAACTCTATACTGGAAGAAGAAGCACAAAAAAGAGCTACATCTGTATATTTAGTGGATCGTGTAGTTCCTATGCTTCCCGAAAAATTATCAAACAAAGTTTGTTCGTTGCGACCAAACGAAGATAAATTAACGTTTTCTGCTGTTTTTACTCTTAATACAGAAGGCAAAGTTTTATCTGAATGGTACGGAAGAACAATTATCAATTCAGACAAACGATTTGCATACGAAGACGCTCAGGAAGTTATTGAAACTAACACAGGGGTTTTAGCACAGGAATTAAAAATTATGAATCAACTTGCAAAAACAATGCGAAAAAAAAGATTCGAAAACGGTGCTATTGCCTTTGATAGAAAAGAAGTAAAGTTTAATATTGACTCAAACGGCAAACCTATTAGTATTTATTATAAAGAATCCAAAGATGCCAATAAACTTATTGAGGAGTTTATGCTATTGGCTAACAGAAAGGTTGCTGAATTTATAAGCAAGAAAAAAGGGAAACCTACTTTTGTTTATCGTGTTCACGACAAACCCGATGAATTTAAATTAGAAACTTTTTCTAATTTTATTAAAAAATTCGGATACAAAATCAGCACATCAGGAGGATCTACGACATCAAAATCTATCAATAAACTTCTTGACGACATAAAACACAAAAAAGAACAAAACATATTTGAAACATTGGCTGTGCGTTCTATGGCAAAAGCTTCTTATTCTATTACCAATATAGGACACTACGGCTTAGCTTTTTCATATTACACACATTTTACTTCACCTATCAGACGATACCCGGACATGATGGTGCACCGCCTTTTAGACAGATATTTACACAATCAAAAATCTGCCGATGAAGATATATATGATAACTTATGCGAACATTCTTCTAACAGAGAGGTTTTAGCATCAAATGCAGAACGTGCATCTATAAAATACAAACAAGTAGAATGGATGAAAGATCATATAGGTGAAGTTTTTGAAGGTGTAGTTTCTGGTGTTACTGAATGGGGTATGTACGTAGAAATTAAAGAAAATTTATGTGAGGGGATGGTTTCTATACGTGACTTAGATGATGATGTATATATATTTGATGATAAAAATTATTGTTTACGGGGAAAATATCGTAATCAAATATACACTTTGGGCGACTCAGTAACTATAAAAATAGTAAAAGCTGATTTAGTAAAAAGACAGTTAGATTATATTTTGGCTTCACCTGAAGAAATAGCCGAAACAAAAAATGATGAATAACTAATTAATATAGTAACATATATTCTATTATGAATAAAGATATTCAACATATATTAGACAAAACAGTGGAAGAATTATCATCGCCACAATCTTACAATACTGTATATCATGAACCAAACCATGGTTCTCCGATGCCCTCTATAAATGAATTAAACAATATAGTAAGTATTCTCAGAGATATACTCTTCCCCGGATATTTTGGTGATGATGTTTTAAAAGAAAAAACTATTTCGTACTATACCGGTGTAAATATTGATAAATTATATCAACTTTTAAGCAGACAAATACGACGTGGCTTTTGCTTTGCATGCGAAAAACATAATTCTGAACAAGATACACATTGTGAAATTTGCGATAATCAAGTAGATGAAACGACTGCACATTTTATACAAAAATTACCGGAAATACGAAGATTATTATCTACAGATATAATAGCGGCCTACAACGGAGATCCTGCATCTAAATCTTTAGGCGAAATTATTTTTTGTTATCCGGTAATAAAAACGCTTATTAATTACCGTGTGGCACATGAACTTATAAAACTCAATGTTCCATTAATACCACGAATTATATCAGAGATGGCTCATTCCGAAACCGGAATTGACATTCACCCTGAAGCAGAAATTGGTGAATATTTTACCATTGACCATGGTACAGGTGTGGTAATTGGTGCCACCTGCATTATTGGTAATAATGTGCAAATATACCAAGGTGTAACATTGGGTGCAAAAAGCTTTCCGCTCGACAAAAACGGTAACCCGATTAAAGGTGTACCCCGACATCCTATTGTAGAGGATAACGTTATAATTTATTCAAATGCAACTGTTTTAGGAAGAATAACAGTTGGAAAAAATGCTATTATAGGCGGAAACGTGTGGGTAACCAATAATGTACCTCCTGGAAGTAGAATTATCCAATTAAAAGCACGCTCAGAAAAATTTGAATTTGGTGCCGGAATTTAAAATTTTCTCACAAAAACATACAATAAAAAAAACCGACTTTAATATATAAGGTCGGTTTTTTTATAACCACTCAAAACTACAAGGTATTAATATGAACTATCCATTATTGCATTTTAAAGCGTTTTTCAATATCAGAAATATACCGTTTAAAACGTTTATCGGTTTCCACTAAATTATTTATAGTTTTACACGCATGTAATACCGTAGCATGATCTTTTCCACCTATTTGAGCACCAATAGTTGCCAATGAATTTTTAGTAAATGTTTTTGCAAAATACATAGCAACTTGTCGAGACTGTACAATTTCGCGTTTACGAGTTTTAGATTTTAATTCATCTAAAGGAATACTAAAATATTCACATACGGTTTTCTTAATAAAATCTATAGAAATATCATGCTGCGTATGTTTTACAAGTTTTTCAACAATATCTTTTGCTAAATCAATTGTTATTTCCTTATTATTAATAGTGGACTGTGCCAGTAACGATACAAGAATTCCCTCCAATTCGCGAATGTTTGTAGAAATATGATTTGCAACATATTCTAAAATAGTATTATCAATATCAATACCATCCGTATATGTTTTTCGTTTTAATATTTCTAACCGGGTTTGAAAATCAGGTACAGTTAATTCAGCAGACAAGCCCCATTTAAAACGCGACAATAAACGATCTTCTATACCTTGAATCTCAACCGGAGGTCTATCCGAAGTAAGAATAATTTGTTTATTTTTCTGATGTAAATAATTAAAAATCTGGAAAAAAGCATTTTGGGTACGTACCTTTCCGGCAAACCATTGCACGTCATCAATTATTAACACATCTATCATTTGATAAAAATGCATAAAATCATTACGTTCATTTTTGATAGTTGCTTCCGCAAACTGACGTTGAAAGGTATCTGCATCGAGATATAAAACCGTTTTTTTAGGGAATTTCTCTTTTATTTCAATTCCTATAGCCTGAACTAAATGAGATTTCCCCAACCCCGGCTTACTATAAATAAACAAGGGGTTAAAATTAGTTTTACCACTATTATTTGCAACCGTTAATCCTGCAGAACGTGCTAAACGATTACACTCACCTTCAATAAAATTTTCAAATGAATAATTAGGATTCAATTGAGAGTCAATATGAATATTTTTTATTCCCGGAATAATAAAAGGATTTCTGATAATTTTATTATCAGAAGAATACGATGGTTGCTGAAAAACCTTATTGTTCAAATTCACATTTGTTTTACCGGGCATTTGAACAGAAGTTGGTTTTTTCTCTGCCTGTGTTGGTTGTTCCATAATAACACTATACTCCAACTTTGCATCATCTCCCAATACTTTACGTAGTGTTTTACTCAACAAGTCAATATAATGAGCTTCAATATACTCATAATAAAAAGGGCTGGGCACCTGAATTGTCAATACATTTTTATCTATTTTAAGTGCTTTAATAGGCTTAAACCACGTATCAAATGATAATTTTGAATCCAGATTATCTTTAATAATAGCAAGACATTTCTCCCATAGAGTTTCGTGTTGTTCCTCCATTATATTTATTTAAGTACGTTAATTAATGTATGATTTGTTTTTCTTCAACAAAAATGGTGATAATTTTTTGAAAAAAAAACAGCTTTTAAACTTGCTTTTCTAAAAAAATATGTATGGATTTTAATGTCAATTAGTTAAAAAATGAGTTTTTTGAAAAAAAAATTATTTTTTTTCAAAAAACTCATTTTCAGATATTTACAGAATAATTTTCTGTAACACATTAACACTTATGGGGGTTAACTTATTCTGACTTATTTTTCTGAGACTTTCCAAATAATGGAAATGAAACATACCGTTTTGGATTTTCATTAATGTCTTCAATAAGTTGATCTAATTTTCCGGAAGCTGACTCAAGATTATTATATAAATCTTCATTTTGTAATAATGGTCCAAGTGATCCTTCACCTGAATTTATTTGCTTCATAATAAGATGTAACTCCTGCATCACACTATCTGTTGAAGTTATGGTACGTTTAATATCAGATTTAGCTAAAGAATCGGATACAGCAGCAAAATTATCTACAATTAAATCTATTTCTTTTTCTTTACCACTAAAAGTTTTCGTGATTTTTTCTATATGAATAAGTGTTTTTTGAATTTGATCACTCCCATTGGTAAGAATAGTATCTATAGTTACACTTGAATTATGAATAGCATCAACAGCTTTTTGTATTCGTATAAAACTTTCTTTTAAGTGATTTCCGGTATTTTCATTGAGCACATACTTTACTTGTTCCAATGCAACACTAGTCTGTTGTAAAAGTTGTTCTGCCTGCTTTTTCAACGGTGCCATCTCAAGACGTACCTGGTCTTGCAAACTTCCTTCTATTTGAGATGTAAAATAATCACCATCTTGCATGCGTTCCACATTTTTCTTATCAACCGGAGGCAGTATTAAATCAATAGATTTTGAACCCATTAAATCGGAACTAAATATTTTTGCTATGGTATTTTCGGGTAATTTAATAGTATTATCAATAGACATTTCCACAGTAATGCTATTGTACTGAATTGATGAAAATGATATATCAGTAACCTGACCTATTTTATGTCCGCGCAATAATACAGATGCATTTTTTTTCAAACCATCAATACGTTCATATTCGGCATAATACACATTGGTTTCGGTAAATACATTTTTACCTTTTAGGAAATTAAATCCCCAATAAAAAAATATTAATGTTAACACTAATATTAAACCTATCTTTACAATTTTATCTTTTTCCACAATTAATTAATTTTTGTTTTGTTGTTTTAATGCTTTTTTCAAATTTATACGTTTATTATCTTTAATTGCAACAATAAAAGCAGTCGGATAAAGTTCCCTCACCCCCTCCAATCTTTCTCTAACAATCTCATAATCAGTATTATTACAAACCAAATACTTATACACATTATTTTCCTGCAATATAAAAACATTTTTCAATCCTTTGAAATTTTCAGACGTAGTTTCAATATTATTTTTTGATGATGCCAACTGTATAGAAAAATATGTGTCCGCATTATTTACAGATGTAGTAGGATTGGATACTGTATCATAAGCTAGTGAAAACCGATTAATAAAGGCAGTATCAACATCAAAATTAGTTTTCTTTTCGATCATATTTTTATAATCTCGAAACGCTCTAAAAATTGCTGATGCCATATAATCCTGTCCCAGTTCAGTCATTAAAAAAGCTTCTTCTTTTTCATTCGTAATAAAACCTGTTTCGACTAAAATACTGGGCATTGTGGTTTTCCACAATACCAAAAACGGAGCCGAACGCACACCTCGGTCTCGTCGTCCTACACGTTCACGAAACTGATCCTGCACAATAGAAGCCAAAGTTGCACTCAATTCTAAATTTGCACTTTGCATCATAGTATGAACAATAATAGCATCTGTATTTTGAGCAGACATACCCTCATACTTAGTTTTAAAATCATCCTCTATACTAATTACTTTATTCTCTAATTTAGCAACTTCGAGATTCGCCTGAGATTTGTGCAATCCCATAACCCAACTATCAGCTCCATATGCTGTTCTATTTCTGTTGGCATTTACGTGAATTGAAATAAATAAATCTGCACTATTTGTATTTGCTATTTCTGCACGTTTATGTAACTCAACAAACTCATCTGTTTTTCGTGTATAAATAACATCAACATCAGGAATATGCTTTTCAATTAATTCACCGGTTTTAAGTGCCATTGCAAGTGTTAAATCTTTTTCTTTGGCTTTTTTTCCAAGGGCACCGGGGTCTTTACCACCGTGTCCTGCATCAATAACTACAGTTTTTATCCTGTACCGTTCCTCTTGTGCTACGAGATGTATTGATACAATCAACAATAAATTCACACAAAAAAAACTAATTATATATTTGGTTATCAAATTCATAACAATAAAAACTATTAATTAATATACGAATAGTGCTCAGTTTTTAGTATTTCATAAAATTTTCTATTTATTTTTGGCAACAAATTCTAATATATTTTGTTTAATTTATTACAAAAATAGCATTAAAACATTTGCAATTACGAATTACAACATATTTTTTTATTTTAAACTTCATTTTCTGGTGTTCTCTATCTGCGTTTTCTCAAAACACAGATATTATGTCGGAAAATAAAGATTCCCTTACAATAGACTCAACTTATACCGATACACTTATACACATACCAAAAGATTCTACACAAAAAAGCAGCCAGGCTATTGATGCCGAAGTACATTATTCATCACAGGATTCCATTATCTTCAATGTCAGCACCAAACACGTCTCTTCATACGGCGATGCCAAGGTTACCTATGAATCTATTGAACTAGAATCTTATTATATAAATCTTGATTTATCAAAAAGCGAAATTTTTGCAAAGGGAATTATTGATTCTACTCATGAAAAAACAGGCACTCCTACGTATGTTGATAATACAAACACATTTGATTCCGATTCTATCAAATATAATTTCACAACAAAAAAGGGTCTAGTTTATGATGTTGTAACACAAGAAGATGAGGCATACCTGCACGGCAAAACCACAAAAATTTATCCGAATGAAGAAATACATATTCATAAGGGTAAATACACAACGTGCGACGCAGACCATCCACACTTTTATGTGTATATAACCAAAGGGAAGCTTATACCAAACGACAAAATTATTTTTGGACCAGCATGGCTTATTCTCGATGAAATACCTCTTCCTCTTGTTATTCCGTTTGGCTTTTTTCCAAATAAAAAAGGACGGACAAATGGAATTCTGATTCCAAAAGTTGGAGAAGAGGCTTCAAAAGGATTTTATTTTCGCGACATGGGTGTTTATCTTGGATTTAGCGACTATGTAGACCTTCGCTTAACTGCCGATTTATACACACTTGGCTCATGGCGAACAAATCTTACTTCTCATTACAAAAAACGCTATTCATTTGATGGAAATATTTCGTTGTCCTACTCCAGTTTAGTGCACGACGAGGAACGACAAGCTCCACAATTTAACGTTCGGTGGTCTCACTCACAAAACCCAAAATCAATGAACGGTGGAAATTTTAGTGCTAATGTTAACTACGGTTCTGTGGGGTTTGCAAGGCAAAACACACTCAACGACGAAGAATTTTTAAACAATCGGATTAGCTCTTCTGTATCATACAGCAAACAATTTTCGGGCACACCATTTGGAATCTCCTCATCTGTTTTACATAATCAAAACAATTTAGATAGCACTATTTCATTAACCTTACCCCAACTTAACTGGAATATGAATTCCATAACCCCTTTTGCAACTCAAAATTCTAAACAACGTTTTTACAACAAAATTACTGTTTCGTATAATGGGGAAATGCAAAATAAACTGACTAATGCAAAACTTGACTCGAACTTCTATTCTCAACAAACACTAAATGATTTTCAAAAAGCATTTAACCACAGAATACCTATACAAACAAGTTTCAATATATTTAATTATTTTACTGTATCACCTTCATTTAATTTTCAGGAACGATGGTATTTCGACAAAATAATAAAAGAATGGAGCAATGAGAAAATGGTGGTAAGAGGCTCAGATACAACATATGGCGGCGTTACAGAAAGAAAAAAACAGGACTTCAACAGGGTTTCGAATTATTCTACAGGAATAAGCGTACGTACCATGATTTACGGCATGTATCAATTTCGATCGAAATATTTACGTGCAATCAGACATATTATTACACCTAGCATATCATACAGTATGACACGAGATTTTTCTGAAAAATATTATAAAACATATCAAACAAATTCGGAGGGTGATAGAGCGTCTTATTCTTACATAGAACATGGTATTTATGGAATACCCAATAATCAAAAGCAAAATGCTCTTTCCTTCAAAATCAATAACGATGTTGAAGCAAAAATAAGAGATACCAAAGATACGGTAACAGGCTTTCGCAAAATTTCACTTATTAAAAATCTATCAATATCAGGAAACTACAACTTTGCAGCAGACTCACTTAAAATGAGTTATATATCTATGTCCGGAAACACAAAACTATTTGATCGATTCAATATAAAATATTCTGCATCTTTTGATCCATATACTCTCATTTACGATTCTCCTGAAGAGAAAAATCTGATTCGATCAAACAATTACATGCTCGACAAATACGGACAATTATGGCGAAAAAGAAATGAAAAATGGCAAACCTCTTTTAATTACAAATTTGGTCCTATACCCGAAAAAGAAACTCTTCCCAAAACTACAGATTTTGATTATTGGGATGTTCCCTGGAATATAAATGTTTCATATTCTGTTAGCATTCCACGAAAATACTATTATAACGAATTCAACAAAATTGATTCTATTTCGAATAATGTAGTACAAACAATGGGAATTAACGGGAAATTCAGTCTTACCAAAAATTGGAATATCTCATTCCGTACAGGATGGGATTTTACCGAGCAAGCCATTTCGTATACCAGCATTGATGTATACAGAGATTTGCATTGTTGGGAAATGAGCTTCAACTGGGTTCCTCTTGGAGATAGACAACGGTGGGACTTTACGCTCCGCGTAAAAGCAGATATGCTTAAAGATTTAAAATTAGATATGCAAAGTTCAACACAATATTTTTAATATAATATGAAAACAGCTATTACCTCAAAACACGCCCCCACGCCCATAGGTCCATACAGCCAGGCAATTTTACAAAACAACACTTTGTACATTTCCGGACAACTCCCCTACAATGTTGCTGAAGATTTTATAATAAACACAGATTACAGCATGGCCACAAAACAGGTTATGGAAAACATTGAAACTATTCTTCACGAAGCAGATATGGACTTTTCCGATGTATGTATGTGTTCTATTTTTCTCAAAGACATTACCAAATTTGAAGACGTTAATGCCGTTTATTTTAATTTTGTTGATACCCCATTCCCCGCTCGTCAGGTTATAGAAGTTTCGGCACTACCAATGAATGCTATAATAGAAATATCAGTTATTGCACAAAAATAAAACATGTAGCTTAATATCTTTACAATACCGGAAATACAACTATTTCGCATGTTCATTATTGGTTTGTGTTACTAAATATACACCAACAAAAACCATAATCATAGATATTAATTTAAGCCACGAAAAGTTATCTTCACCTATACTAATTGAGATGATTGCAGCAACTATGGGTTGGATATATATATAAATACTTACTGTTGTTGGGTTTACATATTTAAGACCAATAATATTCAACATATACGTCAAAAATGTTGCTCCAACTATTACAAAGCCTATAGCAGCATAAATAGAAACAGGCATAGAAGCAAAATCTATCTGCAAAACATCATTTCCACCATACATCATAACAGGAACAACACCAAATACAAACATATATTTAAGAACAGTAAACGAACCATATTTTTTCATTAATGGTTTAGTCCATACCAGATATAAACCATACATAATTGCGTTAGATAAAATAATCAAATCACCAGAAATATGAGCACCAGTTAACTTGTTATATTGTGTGCTAACAATCAGCATAACAGCACCAACTCCTCCAAATAATATTCCTAGTATTTTCACCTTGGTAATAGGATATTTCAAAATAAGAGCAGATAATACCATGACAAATAAAGGATTCAATGTCATAATAATAGACGCATTTACAGGACTTGATAACTCAATACCCCACACCAAAAGAGACTGATTGACCGTAACACCTAAAAAACCGGCAATGGCAATTTTCCAAACATCTTTTTTTTCGAGTTTATCCGATTTAAAAAACAACGAAACCAACCACATTAACAACAATGCTCCAACCCCACGCATTAATGCCAAAGCCTGCCACGTAGCATATTCAGGTAAAACTTGCTTTACAATAATAAAATTTACACCGTATAATAAATTAGCAAATAATATTGCTATATTAGCATATAACTTTGTTCTCATATTCAAATCTACATATTTCCATAAATATTTTATTACTTTTGTAAAAACAATCTTATTAAAATGAATATATTAGACGAAATAGTTGCAAAAAGAAAACAAGATGTTGCAAAAAGAAAACAAGAAAAATCTCTGCCTGAACTCGAAAAATCACCTTTTTTTCAACGTTCAGTTATTTCTGCATCATCATATATAACAGCCCCCGAAAAATCCGGTATAATAGCAGAACACAAACGAGCATCGCCCTCAAAAGGAATAATAAACAATACTCTTTCGGTCATTGATGTTACTACTGCATACGAAAAAGCGGGTGCTTCCTGCATTTCAATTCTTACCGAAGAACATTATTTTAAAGGTTCGGCACAAGACATACGAGAAGTACGAGACTCTGTTTCCATACCAATTTTACGAAAAGATTTTATAGTTAACGAATACCAAATCGTAGAGGCAAAAGCTCTGGGAGCTGATTTTATTTTACTTATAGCCGCATACCTCAGTCAAGAACAAATCAGGCACTATACCCAATTAGCTCACTCTCTAGACTTAGAAGTTTTATGCGAAATTCATACACAATCTGAGGTAGATAAATGTATACCTGAAATTAATATTATTGGGGTAAACAATAGAAATTTAAAAGATTTTAGTGTAGATATAGAACATTCAATTGCACTACTCGAACATATTCCCGCGTCATTTGTTCGTATTTCCGAAAGCGGAATCTCCAATCCCGAAACAGTTATACGTTTAAAATCCAAAGGTTTTGATGGTTTTTTAATGGGTGAAAATTTTATGAAACATAATGCCCCGGGAAAAGCCTGTGCTCAGTTCATAAAAGAATCAAATTTATTATCATAAAAAAACACATATGAGTGATATTACTATAAAAGTATGCGGCATGAAAAATGCCGAAAATATTTTCAAACTTGCTCAGTTGCCTATAGACATTATGGGCTTTATTTTTTATAGAAAATCACCACGGTATATAGGTGACGATAATAGAGCGAATACTATCCTGCATATACCAAACCACATACAAAAAGCTGGTGTTTTCGTTAACGAAGATATTGCTGCTGTTCGCAATCTCCAGGAAAAATACAATTTAAATATTATTCAACTCCACGGCTCAGAATCGCCTGAATATTGCAGAAAATTACACAGCAATTCATTCCATATTATTAAAGCATTTCAAATAACACCTGATATTAATTTTGAAGTGCTCAAAGAATATTCTCCATATTGTTCGTATTTTTTATTTGATACCCCAACAAAGTTATATGGCGGATCAGGCAACAAATTCTCATGGAGTATTTTACAATCATATAACTTAACTACCCCTTTTTTTTTAAGTGGTGGTATTTCTGAAAATGACATTACAGAGATTTTAACATTTATTCACCCTCAACTTTATGGAATAGATATAAACTCAAAATTCGAACAAAAACCCGGATTAAAAGATTTTACTAAAGTTTCTGATTTTGTAAATAAAATTAGAAATACTCACTAAAAAAACACTATCATATTTTTTTATTATGTCTATTTAAAATTGTATATTTCCTGACTTAAAAAAACATATATGAATCAAAGCATAATTCACAATACTCATATTACACTAATTATTATATAAGTAACAAAATTAAAATTATGGTGACATACATCATAAAAATCAAAAATAATGCTGTAAATATATGAAAACGAAGTATTTAAAACCTTGCAACATATCGATAACGATAATCTGTTTTACAATTTTTTTTTCCTGTACACAAAAAAATCCTCAGGAGCATAATTCTCATATTTATGTACAAGGTAACACCTTAATGCTCGACACCAGTGAAATATACTTAAACGGAGCAAACACCCCATGGGATAACTGGAATGACTTTGGAGGAGAATATGACAGTTCTTTCTGGGAAAACGAAATGAAGCGTTTGGCAGAACACGGTATGAATTGCACCCGCATATGGATAAGCTGTGATGGAAGCGGTCAACCTTTTGTAGATTCTACAGGAAAAGCATCTCCCCCTTCAGATTTATTTTGGAGTCATATGGATCATGTAATAAAACACGCCAAAAAAAATGGCATCTATATAATGGCATCTATCATGTCGTTTGACCATTTTAAAGAACCCAATGAAAATCACAAAGGATGGCGAAATATGATAACCCAAACAAAAAATATTCAAACATATATTTCGAACTTTATAATACCTCTGGTAGAACGATACAAAAATAACCCATATCTGTTTTCTATAGACCTATGTAATGAGCCCGAATGGATACACGAAAATGAAGAATGTGGTCATATAGATTGGAAACACCTACAAGAATATGCAGGCCTGAGTGCTGCTGCAATTCATAAAACAAATAGTCCTGTATTGGTTTCTATAGGATCAACCGCAGTAAAATGGGCAAGCAACAAATATGAAGGAAATATATGGGGAGATGAAGAACTACAAAAACAGGCACAGAATGATAGTTTAGCATATATGGACTATTGGCATATCCATTATTACAGTTGGATTCGCGAACATTTTAGCAGTCCGTTCGAAAAATCTCCGGAATATTACAATTTAAACGACAAACCTGTTGTTATAGGCGAAACGCCCGGACGAAACACATATTACGGATTTGACATTTCATACGAAGAAATATTTGAAAACCCATACAAATTAGGATACTCAGGGGTTATGGTTTGGACATCAAATGATGCAGGTATTGGCGATTTCGGAAGTTTTGAAACCTTTGGTGAGGGAGCCAAAAAATTTGCTGCAAAATATCCTCAACTTATTCATTCTCAAACAAGAAAATAATAAAAATACAATTACATAATAAAACATATTCTTATGAAAAAATATTTGCCTTTTAGAGAAAAATTAGCGTACGGATTTGGAGATTTAGCATCAGTTTTATACTGGCAAACATTTATGTTGTATTTCACCTATTTTTATACCGACATATTTTTAATGCCAGCAGCTGCAGCTGCTACAATGTTTTTAGTATCTCGTTTAGTAGACGGTTTTAATGACCCGATTATGGGTATTATAGCAGACCGAACAAATACTCGATGGGGAAAATTCAGGCCATATTTATTATGGTTTGCTGTACCTTTTGCCGTTATTGGTGTATTTACCTTTACAGTGCCCGATTTTAGTCAAGATGGGAAAATAATCTGGGCGTATTGCACATTCCTGCTTATCATGATTTTATACACCGTTATTAACATACCATACACCTCGCTTTTAGGTGTTATTTCACCAAATTCTGCAGAACGAACAACCGTATCTTCTGTTAAGTTTATCTTTGCTTTTGCGGCGGGTATTATTATTTCTGCCACTCTTCTACCAATGACTCAAATTCTTGGTGAAGATGATGACACAATAATGGCTGCGGAAATTTCTAATGATTCTCTTATTGTACACGAAAAAAAACGCGGTGTTTCTACATTTTCTATACAAGCACAAGACGAAGAGGGGAAAACAAATATTCATGAAATTCGTTTTACAGTTACTCCAACCGAAAACAATACTCCACGAATAAAAAATCCTATTTCAGAAATCTCTTTACAAAATAATTTTAATGTACATACGGTTGATATTTCAGAATTTTTTGAAGGAAGCACACACAATAATTTCACCTATACTGTTGAAAATACGTCTCCGGAATTATTTAATACCAAAGTAGAAAATTCTCAATTAATTATTACTGAAAATTCAAACGAAGCCGGCAATGGAAACATAAAACTAATTGCCCACGATGAGAAATGGGGCGAAAAATCAATCTCTATTCCGATAAATATAATGGCAGCAAACAATACCGCTCCTATTTTAGTTGATTCTACAGACAATATTGTTCTTGATAATGGTTTCACCAAAACAAGTATACAACTTAACTCTTTATTTTACGATAAGGAAAATGATGATTTATCATACTTTGTCGAATCAAGCAATAATGATGTAATAAGCCCTCTGCTGGAAGACTCAGTTGTGCAAATTCTTGAAAAAAGTAACGGTATAAGCAACCTTACCATAACTGCTATCGATAATAAAGGAGGACGCTCCTCTCACACAATACAATTTACCATACGCAACCCTAATGACAATAATGCTCCTTTTATTGTAAATAAACAAACAGGATTTGAAGTTTATGAAGGCTTTGAAACTCATGCCATAGCATTATCTGATTTTTTCCATGACATAGATAACCAAAACATTACATACGAATTAACCGTTATAAATGAAGCAAAAGGATGGTCTCGGTTTTTTATGATAATTGGTGCTGCTGCTGTTATTTTCTTCTTTATTGCATTTAAAGGTACTAAAGAACGAGTACAACCATCTCAAAATCAAAACACCTCTATAAAAAACGACCTCAAACAACTTATAACAAACGGACCATGGCTCATCCTTTTAGCAACTACCATTACATTTATTTTATTTGTTGCAGTGAGGGGAAGCGTTACTGTTCACTATTTTAAATACATTATTGGTCATCAAACATTAGATTTCCCATTTTTCGATAAATCTATATACGACTTTAATGTTTTAGCTTCAATATACAATACAGTAGGACAACTATCATCATTACTTGGTGTTTTTGCTGTTGGGTGGGTGTCTAAATATTTTGGTAAAATAAAAACTTTTATTGCGTTTTTTATTATTGCCATTATTTCTACAGCCAGTGTATTCTTTTTAACAGCAGAACATTTAGGCTTAATATATTTTCTACAAATAACAGGTTCTTTTACCGGCGGACCACTTAGCGTTTTACTATGGGCAATGTATGCAGATACAGCCGATTACTCCGAATGGAAAAATGGTGGACGTGCTACCGGACTTATATTTTCAGCATCGACAATGTCTCAAAAAATAGGTTGGGCTGTTGGTGCATATCTGGCCCTTACACTTATGGCTCAAGTAGGTTTTGAACCTAATCAATTACAAAGCTCTGAGTCAACAAAAGGATTATTACAACTGTTTACCCTTATACCTGCGGGGCTAGGACTTGTATCTATTATTATTATATTATTTTATCCTCTCAATGATAAAAGAGTTGATGATATTGAAAAAGAATTAATGGTTCGAAGAGATGACAATAAAAAAGAATAGCATAAGATCATGACAAACAAAAGTTCACTCAGCATACCATGGGAAGACAAGCCCACAAACTCACACGAAGTTATGTGGCGCTTTTCTCAAAACCCCATTATAAACTGGAACCCCATACCAAAAGCCGCACGGGTATATAATAGTGCTATAGTGCCTTTTGGTGATGGCTATGCCGGTGTGTTTCGTGGCGATCAAAAAAATGGAAGAGCAACCTTGTTTTCCGGATTTAGTAAAGATGGCATTACCATTAATGTAGACCACAATCCGATACAATGGATTGATGAAGAAGGAAATCCGGCACCAACAAGTTATTCGTACGATCCGCGTGTATTAGAAATTAACGGAACATTCTATATAACATGGTGCGACGACATGCACGGACCATCTATCGGCTTAGGTAGAACTATCGATTTTAAGACCTTTATACGCATGCCCAATCCTCTCATGCCGTATAACAGAAATGGTGTGTTATTTCCTCGAAAAATAAATGGTTCATATTTTTTACTCAGCAGACCAAGTGACACAGGACACACTCCTTTTGGAAATATTTTCATTAGTGAAAGTCCTGATTTAATTCATTGGGGCAATCATTCATTTTTAATGGGAAATGGCGGACAAGGATGGTGGCAAGGAACAAAAATTGGTGCAGGACCTGTTCCTATCGAAACAAATGAAGGATGGCTACTGTTTTATCATGGAGTTTCCGGTACATGCAATGGTTTTGTTTACAGCATTGGTGCTGCATTGTTAGATCTACATAATCCTCGTAAAGTATTATATCGAACACGGGATTATTTATTGACTCCTGAAAAAGAATACGAAACTACAGGATTTGTTCCCAATGTTGTTTTTCCTTGTGCTAATTTATACGATAAAAAAAGCGGGAAAATTGCTATATATTACGGAGCAGCAGACACTTATACTGCTATAGCATTTTGCTACATTGATGAATTAATTTCGTATATGAAAGAAAATTCCGAAGTGTGATAAATTATATACCAATGAACATATTTGAACAAAAACCGGAAGAAATAATACAAAAAATCAATCGGGAATATGAAACATTAATCGGGCAAAAAAACACCCCTACAGATGAGTATAATGGTATTTACGCACGATTTGCACATCCAGTATTAACAGATAAACATATACCACCACATTGGAAATTTGATTTTAATTTACACACCAATCCTCGTTTACTCCAAAGAATTGGTGTAAATGCTGTATTTAATGCCGGTGCAATAAAGTTCAACAATACATATATTTTGTGTGCCCGCATTGAAGGCTGGGACAGAAAATCTTTTTTTGCTATTGCAGAAAGCCCTAACGGGGTAGATTCATTCCGTTTTTGGGACACCCCCATTACCCTACCACATATAGAAGAACCCGACGTGAATGTATATGATATGCGACTCACCCAACATGATGATGGGTATATTTACGGAATTTTTTGTACAGAACGAAAAAATCCTCATGCAGAAAAAGGAGATACCAGTTCTGCTATAGCAAATGCGGGCATTATACGTTCAAAAGATTTGCATCAATGGGAGCGCCTTCCGAATTTAGTTTCGCAAAGTGGTCAACAACGTAACGTTGTTATGCACCCACATTTGGTAAACGGGAAATACATGCTATACACCCGACCGCAAGATGGATTTATAAATGTTGGAACCGGCGGTGGCATTGGAATTGGATATATTTCGGATATCACAAACCCAACAATAGAAAATGAACACATTATTCATAATAAACAATATCATACAGTTTATGAACTGAAAAACGGTCTCGGTCCTGCTCCGCTAAAAACTGAAAAAGGCTGGCTCCATTTAGCACATGGCGTTCGTAATACTGCAGCAGGTTTACGCTATGTTTTGTATATGTTTATGACTGACTTACACAATCCGGAAAAAATAATAGCCTGCCCCGGTGGATATTTCCTCGCACCTCAAGACAACGAAAGAATTGGTGATGTATCCAATGTAACTTTTGCAAATGGCTGGATAGCAAACAACGACAGCACCGTTTATATATATTACGCATCATCAGATACTCGAATTCATGTTGCCGTATCAACAATTAATCGTTTAACCGATTATTGCATACACACTCCGCCGGATGATTTTTCCACTCACAAATCTGTTGAAAAAATCAAAACCTTAATAGAAAAAAATTCTGAAATTTTATAAACCTTATGAAGGATATTGATTTAATCTCATGGCAAACTCAATTACAAACAGAACTGAAAAATATTTTACATTTCTGGCAAAATGATGCAATTAATCCTGAAGACAACCAATTTTACGGAGAAATATCTGGCAACGGTATACCAATCACAAATAGTTCAAAGGGAATCATAATGTATTCACGTATTATGTGGTCATTTTCTGCTGCTGCTCAATTTTATTCCAACCCCGATTATATACATACAGCTGATATTGCAAAATCATTTATTGAATCATCTTTTTTTGATGCGAATTATGGTGGTTTTTTTTGGGAAGTTGACCACATCGGAAAACCACTTGTGAAAAAAAAACAAGTATATGCACAAGCGTTTATTATTTATGCATACACAGAATATTTTTTAGCCACACACGATTTTCATATTCTTGAAAAAGCAATGACTGTTTTTCATCTACTCGAAAACAACTGCCGCGACACAAAAAACGGTGGCTATTTTGAAGCTTTTTCAGAAACATGGGATAAACTTCATGACGTTCGTCTAAGTGATAAAGACTTAAACGAACCCAAAGGTATGAATACAAATCTCCATGTTTTGGAAGCATATACGCGATTATACAAAGCAACAAAAGACCCACAGGTTCTTTCGGCATTGGAAGACCTTATAGAAATTTTTTGCACAAAAATTATAGATTCGAATAATCATGTAACCATCTTTTTTTCTGAAAATTGGGAAGCAAAAACACATGAATATTCTTACGGGCATGACATCGAATCGTCATGGTTAATATGGGAGGCTATAATAGCAACTCAAAATAAACAATTACAAATCCAATACAAGCCCTTAGTTATCGAAATGGCAGAAACATTTCTTGCAGAAGGATTAGATGCTTCACAATCTGCCGTTCTCTATGAAAAAAACACTTTTACACAAAAAATTGATTCAGACAGACATTGGTGGGTTCAGGCAGAAGCAATGGAAGGACTCACACACGCATATGTTCTTACAAAAAACACATTATATTTAAAAACAGCCTATAATATTTGGCAATACATACATAACCACATCATAGACAAAAAAAACGGCGAATGGTTTTGGCGAGTATCAAGCACAAATATACCATATAACGAAGAACAAAAAGCAGGTCAGTGGAAAGGACCATATCACAATTCACGAGCACTTATAAACATGATATCACATATTCAAAATTTTATTTAAAACACCCACTATATAACTCATGGAAAACATACCATACATCATCGGTTTTATCTATATTACAGGGATCATAACAGTACTCATATTATTTGCATTTTTTGTACATAAAAGACTGAAAGATAGAAAAAAAGAAAAATTCGAAAAACGAGATTATTAACTTTCAATCTGTATCTTAAACCTATATATATCGTAAAATATATATAAAGATATACATATGAAACGTTTGGTTGCTATAGTATTTTTACTTAGCACTTCTCTATTGGGGTATAGTGAAGGCACTAAAGAATTGCGACCATCTGAAACCGACTGGGGAAATGTAGAAATTAACGATCAAGGAAGACCATTTGCCTTAGAGTCGAACACAGACACTCTACACCGATTATATATTCACATTGCAGATATTTCAGAAACTATTTATTTTGGATTTCAACCAAATAACAAAACAAATGGTACCGGAACATTTCGCATAAAAGACCCAAATGGAAATATTGTATATCCGAATACAGGTGATAGGACTAACGTACCAGTAGCAAGCGGCCCCGGTTATATAGAATCATATGATGAAGCTTGTGCCGGACCGGAGATTGGTGGTAGCCCGACTACGGGATATACCCCATTATCGTACAATCCCACAACAACCGGAGATTTTTATATAGAATTTACCACAACACTTTCCGGAACATATCACTTTGATCTTTTTGACATTACAGTAGTTGACACTAATGATGATCCCATTTTAGGTAGACTATGGTCATATGCATGGGATTTAAGCACACGCGGTTCTACAAATGAAATGCACACAAGTTTTTATATTTATACAAAAGATCAATATGTTTCTTCGGTTGACATGAATGGCATTCAACCATGGGGTTTTGTTATCTCCTCAAACGGAACCGGTACTGCTAACACCGGAGATTTATTTACAAACAGACAATCGGTTGAAGGAAACCACACATATCCTGAATTTAAAGTTTTTTTAAATATGCCAGATACCACAGTATATGAGATTGCTGAGAAACCAACTATGGTTGAAGATTTACAGGTTTTAGGAGAACCTAACATTTACGAAGATGTACTTTTTTATTTAAACATGGATAAAGGGGGAACAGTTGAAATATTTTTAGATTTAGATGGCGTAGACGGATATCAGCCAGATGGACAAGATGTTGTGCTGGTAAAAAACATAAATCCAGGAGGAGATACTATCATTTGGGATGCTAAAAACGGTCTTGGTGATTATGTTGAAGGTACTGTTACTGTTGGTATGACTTCCCGGTTCTCAACCGGAGTTACTCACCTCCCACTTTTTGACCCGGAATATCACCCAAACGGATATATTGTTCACAGTATATTACCAGATTCTGCACGGGTAAATCTTTATTGGGATGACAGACAAATTGGGGGTGCCACAGAACTAGACGGCGTAATGGGTGACAATAACGGCCACAACTTTCCTTATGTGGATAGAGGATTTGGTAATGACCGCACAATAAACACGTGGTGGAACGGATATGAAGACAATAATCTCAAATCATTTGAATTTACTCTTGACGGAACACCTCTTCCTATAGAACTATTACACTGGAATGTTGAATACAAAGGTGAATACACACAAATAAGTTGGACAACCGCTACTGAACATAATAATAATTTTTTTATCATAGAACGTTCATCCAATGGTATAACATGGGAAAAACTAACACAAGTAAGCGGTGCTGGTACTTCCACAAATACGATTCATTACCACGAAATTGACAACAATCCCTTACCAAATATTTCATATTACAGATTAAAACAAGTAGATTTTAATGGCTCTTCAACTATATTTAAAACACACTCAATAAAATCTTTGGAAAACAACGATAAAATTAAAGTATTTTGCTATATCGAAAATAATACTGTAACAATAACTTCAGAAAATGAAACAATATCAAACATACAAATTTCAACAATAACAGGTAGAAACATTACCAAAAAAACAAACATTACACAAATCTCAAAAAATACATATAACATAGATATATCGCACCTATCTTCAGGAACATACATAATACAAACACGTGATTTTCAGAAAATTATTATAAAAAAATAAAATATACATTCTTACTCTGTTTATAATATAATTTATCTAATTTTTTTTGGTATATTGCACATCTAAAATTAGAGTAATATGGGGTTATTTAATTTCTTCAGTAAAGAAAAAAAAGAAACTTTAGATAAAGGATTAGAAAAAACTAAAGAATCTGTCTTTAAAAAATTATCACGTTCTTTTGTTGGTAAATCAAAAGTTGATGATGAAGTGCTTGACGAATTGGAAGAGATTCTCATTACATCTGATGTTGGAGTTGATACAACACTAAATATTATAGAACGAATTGAAGCTCGGGTAGAAAAAAACAAGTTTTTGGGTACAGATGAACTACAAAAAATTTTACGAGAAGAAATCACTAATTTACTTGCAGAAAATGATAATGAATTTTCGGAAAATTTCATAAACGAGACTCAAGATAAGCCATACGTTATAATGGTAGTAGGCGTTAACGGCGTTGGCAAAACTACTACTATTGGTAAA
>JAWOEL010000062.1:0-3312 GCA_046482735.1 Bacteroidales bacterium
AGGCAGGTAATGCCGTGTTTAATAGCCAATCCACTTCGGGGACGGATTTGGGCTTCATATCCTTCGGGTAATTCTATATATAAACCGGTTGGAATAATTTTTCGTTCCAATGGTTGGAGCACAACCGCCTCGTCGATATTTGCCCGTAAGTCCATGCCGGCACTATGCTCGGTGGCATACGCAGGAGAGACGTGCTTTGATTTGTTTACAATATGTACCTTCATTTTTATCTAATTTTAAAATAATCATGAAAAATAATATTTTTTTTTGATGAATGCTGCATTATGGAGAAAAAATTGGCAGGCGAATTGTCCGGCATGTATATTTGACAAAAGAATAGCATGAATTAAAATAGAAAAATTTTTCTCTTTTGGGTGAAATTGTGTAATTTTATGTCATCATTATACGAGATATTAGTCGCACATTATCTATGAAAAAATTTCAGGGGAAATACAGGATTGAATCCAATAGGTTGCGTGGTTGGGATTATTCGTCGCCGGGTTCGTATTTTATAACCATTTGTATCACAAACATGGAATATCTTTTGGGAACAGTGAAATCGGGAACTATGATATTGTCGGAATGTGGGAAAATTGTCGAATCTGAATGTAAAAAAATACCTGAATATCATCCCCGTGCAATGTTAGATGTCTGGGTTGTTATGCCTAACCACATTCATTGTATAATAACATTAGGTGATTATGATTTTCATAACGGTATTGCGGTTGGTCACCGTGATAACGGTTGGATAGATAAAATTCATGAATTTTATCTACGTGACCGTAATGAATTTTATGCACCCCCAATATACCCAATGTCAGAATTGTCGGGATATACCATAGATGAAATAAAACAATACAGGAAACAACGTCGGAAAATGGTAATACCTAAATTGGTAGGTAAATTTCAGATGCAAACATCAAAACAGATAAATATAGTACGCAATATGCCCGGTAGAAAAAATTGGCAGGCGGATTATTATGATCATGTAATTCGTGACCGGGAATCATATTACCGCATCAAACAATATATTATTAATAATCCGAAAAATTGGAATAAGGATCGGTTTCGTGGTGGGTAATGATATTACAGATGTTACCATCCATATCAATAAAACGTCCCCCAGAAAAACCATGTGCCAAAGAGAATAAGTAATACGGCACCGCTTACCGAAAAAATGGTGTATATCAGGGTATATGTTTTGCTTTCATGAGATACGCTGCGTAAAACCAGTTTTTTGGAAAAGAGTGATATAATACTAATTGCTGAAATGGTAATTCCCATTCCGAGAATTATGAATAAAACGGATATAATTCCAATGGTTACTAATCCCATTGATGATAAAAAGGTGACGGTGATAATTGTTGCCGGGCAGGGAACTAATCCAATGGAATAAATAAGGCGGGACATGCGTGCCGGTTTTTGTTTTTCCGGTGAGTACTGATGAGGTCGGTTTCGAAGATGTGTGTATAATAAATATATGCCTACTATGGTAATGAGTCCAAAACTAAAGCGGGAAATAAGTGTTGATGAGTCTGCTATTATTGTTTCGCTGGAACTGTAGGTGTTGAGTGTGAAAATGATTGCAAGCGAAACAATCAGACCGGACAGGGCGTGAATGCTTGCAAATATATAACTCATGCCAATAGCTTTTAATGGCTGTGGTTTTTCGGTTAAAATGTATGAAAATATAAATACTTTTCCGTGTCCCGGTCCGAGCGAGTGAAAAATGCCGTAGAGAAAGGTGAGAAAAAAAATAAATGCTATGCTGCCACTATTATTCTCTGTTTTATATTCTTTAACTATGTGTGCAAATTTTTGTCGTATACGTAATTGTATGTCTGTGTTTTTTTGAATAAACCTATTCCATACGGAAAATGAATATCCTGAAGGTTCTTTTTGTTCATCTCTCAGGTTTTCTTTTTCCGGTTGTGGTTTTTCTTTTGCAAGCTCTGTGCTGTCTGTCGGTTCGGGATTTGAAAATAAGGGGTTTTGTGCCAATGCAATAGTGGTACATAATAACAATCCGGCTAATGAAAACAATATGGTACCAAATCGATTCATGATTTTCTGCGGGTTTGTAATACAATAGTTTCCGGATAAATCTGCTCGTAATAATATGCCTGTGATTTATCTTCAATAACGGAATAATTATGTATGAATGAATCGGTGTTGTGAAAGCGAATATTTTGCTTGTTCAGGTAAACTGCTATATAATATGAATGGTCGTACGGAGATATTTTAATTGTTGTGTTTTCCCGGGAAACCGGTATATGTTTTTGCACGTCAAAACTATAGATTACTATTCCGTCGTCTATGCGGGCAGAAAAATTTGAAACATCCTTTATTGTGATTTTTTCACCTCCTGCACGTATGTGAATAAAGTAGTTGTAATTTTTGAGATTACTGAAAGCTTTTGATTTTATTTCTGCTATTTCTTTGGTGCTGAATGATTTGTTTTTGTCAGCATCGAAATTTTTCATTAAATCTTCGCTGAAAATCTCATCAAAATGAAACTGAACATGTAATTTTTCTATGCCTGTTGCATTGTAGTAAATATCTATGTCTGTGTGTATGAAAATATGCAGATGTGCATATCCTGTTTTTGCCAGAAGTAATACTATAAATAATATGTATACTGTTTTGATATATTTCATGTTATTACATTAATCCATTTCCGATAGTATATCCATAAACGGTGAATTTCTGTTTTTGAGAAACGAATATATGGATTTTGATACACATATTTGATTAACTGATATGTTTTTTATTGTGTAATGTGCATCCCGGGTTTTGCTTTGTAATTCGGTTGTTACTGCTTCTATGATAGAATCCCGTGAGGTGATAATTGTTTCGAGTTCGAGTCTGCCCACGGAAGGACGAATTATTTTTCGGGTCTGTGAAAAAAGTTCATCTGCTTGAGCTTGTGTGAGTGGTTTCGACGATTGTATGGAATAGAGCAATTCATACGCACACACTAACCCATTCCGGTCGAGAAATTCACATGTGTATGTTATATTGTTTTGTTGTGGTAATGAGCGTGTGCTTCGACACTGTGTGCAGACGGCGATGCTCATGAGGATTAGTACAACATATTTCATATCTTTTATTTTTTGTGTAACAGTATGCTGATACTTCTTTTTTCTATGCGATATACTATACCGATAAATGGCACGGGTGAGCACAGCGTCGGTGTCTCCCGGCGCGCGGCTGTGCAGGTGCTGCACGGTCGTGACGCCCGAGGCTATCATCTCGAAGGCCGAAAAAAGCGTGTCGAGCCGCGGGTCTAGGTCGCGCATGGCGAGGCGCTCG
>JAWOEL010000092.1:0-6479 GCA_046482735.1 Bacteroidales bacterium
TTCAATATAGCGTTGTACGAAGGCGAAAATTGAACTCTTTTGCAAATTTCGGTCTGTGTGTCAGCCAGTGCGATTTGCAAATGTTTGCAATGTGGGTAAACTTTCTCAACTATGCCGAAGGGCAGAAGCGGGCAGGCTAAAAATAATTTTTTCTTGCACCAAATGTCAATCAAATAGCTAATTTTTTCAATCCGTTTTTTCAAATTTCTACTTATATTATTTCTGTGTAACTCGGTCTCGTAGCCTTGAATACAACTCGTTTCACATACACCTTTCCCCCTTAAAGATACACAATACACATACATATAATGGTATATATACACTTTAGAGTACACACTATTTTTTTTAGTGTATCATCCAAAACTACAAAAAAAATCCTATGAGGAATATAAAAATTAACTTAATTTCAACAGGCTACATACATTTTTGAATGTACCTACATAAAACATATATTGGTCACAACTATTTTTTCTCTTACATAACGACAATGTTCGCACTAATGCGTAAACACATACTCCAATATATTTGCTCCCATTTGCAGAGCTTCCTGTCGTTTTGCGGTGCTGAGGGAATGCTCTTCTTTATTTTCCCAGCCGTTTCCGAGATCGCATTCGTAGGTGTAAAAGCATACTAAGCGTCCGTCATGAAAGAGTCCGAATCCTTGTGCGGGTTTGCCGTCATGTTCGTGAATTTTTGGTAGACCGTCGGGAAAGGAAAATCGTTGTTTGTATAGAGAATGATTCCGGGGTAGTTCAACAAATTCTTGTTCGGGAAATACTTTTTTCATTTCTCTTCGGGCAAATTCATCAAGTCCGTAATTATCGTCTATATGCAAAAAACCACCGCTGGTGAGATACTTGCGGAGGTTTTCAACATCGTCTGCCGAAAAATGTACATTCCCGTGTCCGGTCATATACACATAGGGATATTGAAAAATATCGGAACTTCCGACAAATACATTGGAAACCTCGGTGCTAATGGTGGCGGGTATATGTGTGTTGGCAAATTCTATTAAATTGGGTAATGCCGTGGGGTTCGAATACCAGTCTCCGCCACCGCTATACTGCAATGTGGCTATTTGTACGGTATTGGTTTGTGAGTGTATGCCAAAAAATACAAGAATACAAAGTGCTATTGAAATGATTATTTTATGATTCATATATAATTGATTTTTATGTGTCATAACGCGTCCTAAACAAAATTCAAAATCAGCTCCTCCATCATGTTTAGCAATCTCTCATCGTGCTATTATGTCTTTGAGATATTACAATACACAGTTTCACACAACACTATTTATGATTAAATTCACATGAGCACAAATATATCAATTATCAATACAAATTATGTTTTTTTTAGATAAAAAAAGAGGGGCAATACAAATACCCCTCTCATTATGTGTGCGTGTTTATATCAAAAAAAACGAACCAATTGTACTAATCCACGTTTGTAAACACAAATTGATCTGTTTTATAATCAATTAAAATATGTGATTCTTTGTTTATCGTATCAGCCAAAATTTGTTTCGACAATTCGTTCAGCAATTCTTTTTGAATAATTCGTTTTACCGGTCGTGCACCAAATTGCGGATTGTACCCCAAACGAACCAACTCATCAACTGCATCATCGGTAATATCAATCGATACCCCCATGTCTTTCAATCGATTTGCCAGCATAGAAAACTGAATACGCACAATTTTTGCAATATCATCTTTCGTTAATGGCGTAAACATAATTGTTTCGTCAATACGATTCAAAAACTCCGGACGCACACTTTTCTTTAATAAATCAAACACTTCATGTTTCGCATTATCAATTACTTCATCCTTATTTTCATCAGTTAAAGTGTTGAATTTTTCCTGAATAATATGCGAACCGATATTTGAAGTCATAATAATAACTGCATTTCTAAAATTTGCTGTACGACCTTTGTTATCAGTTAAAATACCATCATCGAGCACCTGCAACAAAATATTAAATACATCGGGATGTGCTTTTTCTATTTCATCGAGCAATACAACCGAATACGGTTTGCGACGTACAGCCTCTGTTAACTGTCCGCCCTCATCGTAGCCCACATATCCGGGAGGTGCACCAACTAACCGAGACACAGAGTGGCGTTCCTGATACTCAGACATATCTATACGCGTCATTAATTGCTCGTCGTCGAATAAAAATTCCGCAAGAGCTTTGGCTAACTCTGTTTTACCCACACCGGTAGTGCCCAGAAAAATAAAGGAACCTATCGGCCGCTTCTCATCCTGCAAACCGGCTCTACTTCTACGCACCGCATCGGCAACAGCAAAAATAGCCTCATCTTGTCCAACTACACGTTTGTGTAATTCATCCTCTAATTTGAGTAATTTTTCACGTTCACCCTGTAACATTTTACTTACCGGAATACCGGTCCACCGGGAAATAACATCAGCAATATCATCGGCACGCACCTCTTCATCAATTAACGCACCAGATTCCTGTTTGTCCTTCAGCTCCTCCTCCAATTCATGCATCTGGCCTTCACACTCTTTCATTTTTCCATATCTGATTTCAGCAACTTTACCAAAATCACCTTCCCGTTCAGCCTGGTCTGCCTCAAACTTCAAAGACTCCATTTCTTGTTTTAGCTGTTGAATAGACGCAACCATATCTCGTTCAGACTCCCACGCAGACTGTAGAGAAGAATACTCATCCCGTAAATCAGATAAAATTTTATCCAACTCAGCCACTTTATCGTTCAATCCATCACGCTTAACAGCTTCACGTTCAATTTCAATATGACGAATTTTTCGTTTCAACTCATCAATTTCCTCCGGCACCGAATTCATTTCAATACGCAATTTCGATGCCGCCTCATCCATCAAATCAATAGCTTTATCGGGCAAGAACCTTCCGGTAATATATCTGTTAGACAATTCAGCAGCAGCAATAATTGCCTCATCGAGAATTTTCACCTGATGGTGGCTTTCATAGCGTTCTTTAATACCACGAAGAATAGAAATTGCATCCGCAACACTCGGCTGATCGACCGTAACCGTTTGGAACCGACGTTCAAGAGCCTTATCTTTTTCAAAATATTTTTGATATTCATCAAGCGTTGTTGCACCAATAGCACGTAATTCACCACGAGCCAGAGCCGGTTTTAAAATATTCGCCGCATCCATGGCACCATCACTTTTACCCGCTCCCACAAGCGTATGTATTTCATCAATAAATAAAATAATTTCACCATCGGCACCAACAACCTCTTTTACAACAGATTTTAATCGTTCCTCAAACTCACCTTTATATTTTGCTCCCGCAATAAGAGCCCCCATATCAAGCGAAAATATCTGTTTTGTTTTCAGATTTTCCGGCACATCACCATTAATAATACGATGAGCAAGTCCTTCGGCTATAGCCGTTTTTCCCACCCCGGGATCACCAATTAAAATAGGATTATTTTTTGTACGTCGGGCAAGAATTTGCAATAAACGACGAATTTCCTCATCACGCCCAATTACCGGATCAAGTTTCCCCGAAGACGCCATTTCATTCAAATTAATCGCAAAACGATTTAATGCATTATATGTATCTTCTGCTGTTTGGCTATCAACGTTGGCACCTTTACGCAATTCTTCAATTGCCGCTATTAATGCTTTTTCCGTTACCCCATTATCTTTCAACAACTGCGACACATCATCTCCCGCACTCAATATCCCCAACAGCATATGCTCAACAGACACATATTGGTCATTAAATTTAGGTAATTGATTCATTGCATATATCATAGCCTTATTTGCTTTTGACGACAAATACGGCTCACCTCCTTCTACTTTTGGAAACGAATCTATCATCGAATCCAACACCTGAGAAATCCGATGAGTTTTTATACCTAATTTTTGAAAAATATAATCAGTAACATTCTGAGCTTTTTCAAACAAAGCCTTCATGAGATGAGCATTCTCTATTGATTGCTGATTTTGTGCAGAAGCAATCTGCACTGCATGACTCAATACCTCCTGTGCTTTTATTGTATATTTATTTACATCCATATGTTCTCCTTTTTCTGTATTTATAATTATCTAGTTTACACACTTGAGCAATCAAAGCTCTTGCCATATAACAAAATGCGACTTTTTTACAGGTTTAACCACATAAAAAACCGACAAAATGACAACACACACATGAGTCAATACCATATTTTTTTCAATATATAATAGTAAAATAATATAATAAGTTTAAAAAAATACGTAAGTTTGCATATTATGAGTATAAAAAAAACAGAGCAATGAAAACACTCGCATTTATATATATAATAGCGACAGCTATAGTAGTATTATCTTCATGCAATAATGAAAAGGAACAGGAATCGCTGATACAAAACCATACCGATTCTCTTTCCTATAGTTTAGGAATGATGTATGCACAAAACATTCCTGAAAATTTAAACAAAAATCATATTGATTCTGTATCATATGAAATATTCATACAAGGTATTCAAGATTATTTTGACACCACACACATAGCAGAATTGTCAAACGAAGAAATAATAAGCCTGACAAACACATTTTTAGAAAACCGACAAAGCAAATTAGAGCAAGCATTTATTGATTCACATAAGGTTGTAAATATTCCCAAAGGAGAATCTTTTCTAGAAGAAAACAAAAACAAACGAGGAATTGTTGAACTCGAAGAAGGATTACAATATCAAATTATACGAAGAGGTTGGGGACAAAATAAACCAACCATACATGACACTGTTTTTCTTGAATACAAAATATACAACACAGACAACACACTATTATATAATAGCACAGAAGAATATAACACCCCACAAAAAATCAGTTTAGACTCCGCAATAACAGCATGGCAAAAAGTTATACCATTATTACGCACAGGTGCTCAAGTGCGAATTATGAGTTCTCATACATTTGCATATCAAGATTCGTATTCAAAAAAATTAGGCATTATGCCATTCTCCACTCTCATATTTGACGTAAAACTTCGACGTTTTATTAAGGGAGAACAACCAAGTCAACCAGAAACAACAAATCAAACACAACAAACAGAAGAAAACACCGTTACACGCACAGAAACACAAAATAATACTAACGAAACAGTTAGCGAAAACGAAGAAACAAACACAGAAGAGACTATTCAGAACAATGAAAATGAAGATATTACAGAAGACGAAACAATCAGAAACACAGAATTAGAAACTACTGAACAAACAATAAACGAAAATACAAGTTCACAAAACAATAATACGGATACAATAAATTAATGATTAAATAATAAATAAACAATTACTGTATGAAATCTCTTAAATTATTAACAGTTTTAACAATTACAACAAGTGTATTCTTTTCGTGTACAAACAATGAAAAAGGAAATCTTCAACCAGATTCTAAGTTAACAACACTGACAGATAGTGCGAGTTATGCTATTGGTATGGCCATAGCGAGTGATTTTGCCCAAAGCGACATAGACTCATTAAATATGTCAGCATTCTTTAGTGGATTTAACGCATTTGATATGCCGGAAGACGCTCAAATTTCTCAAACAGAAATAGGGCCAACAATTAATCGGTATATGCAAGCAGAAGCACGCAGAAAATATCCTGCATTAGAACCAGGTGAAAAATTCCTTGCAGCTAATGCACAAAAAGAAGGCATTACAACAACAGAATCCGGACTACAATATGAAATTATAGAAGAAGGTAGCGGTAAAAGCCCCGAAATGCATGACACTGTAACTGTGCATTATCATGGAACCACTATTGACGACTCAGTGTTTGACAGCTCAAAAGGGAAAGAACCTGCTACATTTGTTATAGGACAGGTTATTGAAGGTTGGAACGAAGCTCTTCAATTAATAAAAGAAGGTGGTAAAATGAAAATATACGTACCTTACAAACTTGGTTACGGAGCAGAAAGCAAAGGTAAAATTCGTCCGTTCGAAACATTGATTTTTGATATTGAATTATTAAACGTTAAAGAAGGTGAAGCTCCTGAAATGGATCAACAACAAATGATGCAACAAATGATGCAACAACAGCAACAACAAGGAAGACGTTAATAATAATACGCTTACAAAATTTACTTATAGGAAATGAAAATATCTATTGTTGGCACCGGTTATGTAGGTTTGGTTTCGGGTGCTTGTTTTGCAGAAACAGGTATTAACACAACGTGTGTTGATATTAACGAAGAAAAAATCTCAAAACTCAACCAAGGAATTATTCCAATTTACGAACCCGGTTTAGATGATTTAGTTGAAAACAATGTACAAAAAAATCGACTGGTTTTTACAACAAATTTAGCAGATAGTCTCAAAGATTGTTCTGCAATATTTATAGCAGTCGGAACTCCTCCTGATGAAGACGGAAGTGCTGATTTGAAATATGTACTGGGAGTAGCACGTGAAATCGGAAAAATTATTACCGATTATATCGTTATTATAACTAAAAGTACTGTTCCAATAGGTACGGCCGAAAAAGTCCG
>JAWOEL010000109.1:0-3163 GCA_046482735.1 Bacteroidales bacterium
ATTCGTCATGGGCTGAGGTCAGTCCGTCGTGATGTTTCTGGGAAAAAAGTAAGTATGGATACAGATATTTATCACATTGGGAAGGAAAATATGAATTAGAAACAGGATTTAATATGTCAAAAATTGAAACTGACATCTTCCTATAATCGAAAAATTCTCTATCACCACTCAAACCCTCAACAAAAAAAACATTCAATGAACAACAAATAAAAACACAAAACAACACACCATGATAGCTCAGCCACTCACACCCGGAATGTTTTACCACATATACAACCGAGGAATAAACGGTTGCGAAATTTTTCGCGAGAAAAAAGATTACGAACGTTTTTTACTATTATACGACACATATATCGACCCGGTAGCAGAAACATATGCCTGGGCACTTATGGGAAATCATTTTCATGTAGTGGTGCGGATAAAAGAAGAATGTGATATTCAAACCTTATTTGAATTATATGGCAAAAAGAATATTTACACCTCGAAAGAAGTCGGAAATTCTCGTAATAATTGCTGCCACACCTCAACAGTGGTCGTAGACCCTGTTGATGGTAATAGTAATACTACAAAAAACACTTCAATACACAACCACCGTCAGGGTTTTCAACCACTGACGGGGTTTCAAGAAACGAACCAATACACCCGCAAACCAAAAGCTTCTAATCAATTTGCTCATTTGTTTAATTCATATGCTCAACATTATAACAATAAATATAACCGCCACGGTTCGTTATTTGAACGACCTTTTAAACGTCTGAAAATAACATCTGAAACATATTTACGTCAGGTGATAATGTATGTTCACAACAATCCGGTTCATCATGGTTTTTGCGAACATACTATAGAATATCCATGGACAAGCTACATGTCGCTTTTCTCAAATAAATCAACAAAAATAGAACGAAACATGGTCGTAGAATTATTTGACGGAACAGATAATTTACACCATATGCATGAAACTTGTGAAAATAATTTTGATGTACAATTAGAATAATTCCTTTGATAATCAATTAACATGAACATATGAATATTACCGGAACACATTTCAATTACTACTTTCTCTGCCATCGCAAACTCTGGTTGTTTGCTAACAGCATTCAAATGGAACATACCAGCGATATCGTACAAGAAGGTAAACTTATACACGAAACAAGTTATACGCAACGAAGCGAAAAATATACCGAACTGGAACTTGACGGCATAAAAATCGATTATTATGATGCGAAACGCAAAATTGTTCATGAAGTCAAAAAAAGTTCAGCTCGCGAAACTGCTCATATTTGGCAGGTAAAATACTATTTATTCGTATTAGAAAAACATGGTATAGAAAACCCAAGCGGCATTCTGGAATATCCAAAACTACGCCACACCGAAGAAGTTTTTTTAAGCACACGAGATTGCGAAGAAATAAAAGAACTAATACAAAAAATACATGCTATTATACATGCAGAACACTGTCCGGAAAAATTAGAACAAAAATATTGTAAACACTGTAGCTATTTTGACTTTTGCTGGACACAGGAATAAAACCAATATATCATGAAAAAATCATATTACTTATTTAATCCCGGGAGATTGAGCCGAACAGACAACACACTCAAATTCATAGCGGTAGACGAACAGGGAAAAGAACAAAAACCAAAATATTTACCGGTAGAGAATGTCGAAGAACTATACGCTTTTGGTTCTTTAGATGCGAATAGTGCATTATATAATTTTCTGGGAAAACACCAGATTAGTGTACATTTTTTTGATTATTACGAAAATTACACAGGCTCATTTATGCCAAAAGAGTATTTACTAAGTGGTAAACTTCTCGTAGAACAAGTATCGGCATACAAACAAAAAAACAAGCGAATAATTATTGCACAAAAAATAATTGACGGAGCATCATACAATATGCTCAAAAATCTTTCCTACTATAATAAAAGAGGAAAAGTTACCGACCCATGTATAGAAGCAATTGAAACACTTCGCACAAAAATTTATACCACTCAAAATATTGATGAATTAATGGGCATAGAAGGAAATATTCGGCACTGGTATTACGAAGCATTTAACGTAATAATAAATGACTTCACCATGAGCGGTCGCAGTAAGCAACCTCCCAAAAATGAAATAAACGCACTTATCTCATTTGGCAACATGATGTGCTATAGTCAGTGTCTGCGAGCAATTCATCAAACACAATTAAATCCGACAATAAGTTATTTACATTCACCCGGCGAACGAAGATTTTCATTATCTTTGGATATTTCAGAAATATTTAAACCAATAGTAGTAGACAGAGTTATATTTAAAATACTCAATAAAAAAGAATTGCAAAGCAAGCATTTCGATACAAAAATTGAACGATGCGTTTTGAACGACAGTGGAAAAAGAATATTTATTCAGTCATTTGAAGACCGATTGCAAGAAACTATAAAACACAGAAATTTAAACAGACACGTGAGCTACAAACATCTCATAAAACTGGAATGTTATAAATTAGTAAAACACATATTACAAATAGACGAATATAAACCATTTAAAATGTGGTGGTAATGTACATAATTTTAGTATACGACATAGGCGTAAAACGAGTAGGAAAAATGCTTAAACTGTGCCGGCAATATTTAAATTGGATACAAAACTCCGTATTTGAAGGAGAAATATCCGATATTGCATTCAAAGAATTAGAACACAAAGCCGAGCTTATTATGAAAGAAGAAGACAGTATAATAGTATTTAAAAGCCGAAATGAACATTGGCTCGATAAGCAAATAATAGGAAAAGAAAAAAATGAATTAAACCAATTTTTATAAAAAAAGTTGTCGAAGTCATTAAAAAATGGAAGAATTACAAGAGCACATTACTACCACAAACAACATAACGTTCTTTGACATACTATATATAAAGACATTCAAGAGAGTTGTCGAACCCCGGGCAAAAACATAGTATTACCCATCGACAACATATGTGAATTATTTTCATATATTTGCACATGCTAAGTAGTTGAAAAACTGCTTATTTTTTGTCGTCGTTTGACGGCTTTTAATCGTACCAGAATGGAATTGAAATATAGTAAAATCCATTCTCAATATAAAAATCATTTTTCTTTTAATCGTACCAGAATGGAATTGAAATATTAAAAACGTAGTTAGCGAAAATTATTATGAGAAAC
>JAWOEL010000065.1:0-2539 GCA_046482735.1 Bacteroidales bacterium
ACATTCATTCGAAGCACGTCATCTTGAATGAAGCGAAGCGGAATGAAAGATCTCGTGCACTTGCACTGTAGGTTATTTAATTTTTTTCGCTTCGTGTTTCAATTGTAGAGATTACCACACTCCACTACGTTCCGGTAGTAAACGGACTGTCAGCGTCCGCAGGTACTGACAGCGGTTATAGATATTAAATATGGGATAGATTTTTTGCCTTATGCCTTGTGCCTTATTGTACATATCACTTCTAACCCGGGTTTTTAGACACATCATATCACATATTACTATAATTATTCCATCGTAGGATTTATTGTGATTCTTTTTTTCAACAATTGAAGTATTGCGAAATAGTTGGAAAACAGAGCAAACAAAAAGCCCCAACTTATTAAAAGTCAGGGCTCCGTGTCTTCTCCTCGTTGTCCCGCAAGGATTCGAACCTTGAATGACTGCACCAAAAACAGTAGTGTTACCATTACACCACGGGACATTTGCGTGGGCAAAAGTATAATAATTTTTATATTATTGCAATAAATTCAAAAAAAAATTATCATTAATTGCTTTTTTTTGTAATTTGATTATTATAAGGCGTTATATTTTAACACACTGTTTCAACAAAGACATAATTATTCTGTATGTGCACTGTGATGTATCATGAAATCGGAAAGTATGTTGAACATTTAGTGTGCTGAACATTTAGTGTGCTGAACATGCAGGATGTATGTATTAAAAAATAAAATAAAAAAATACCTCTATGAAAGTAGTAATTCAACGTGTTTCACGTGCTTCAGTTTCGGTCGAACATCAAATAATTTCCTCTATTCAACAAGGCTTACTCGTATTGTTGGGAATCGAACATGAAGATTCTCCCGAAGATATTGATTGGTTAACGCAAAAGGTTTCTCACATGCGTATTTTTCATGATGCCGATGGTGTTATGAATGAATCCGTGTCTTCAATTGCCGGTGATGTAATTGTTGTGAGTCAGTTTACGTTGCATGCACGCACCAAAAAGGGCAACAGACCTTCGTATATTCAGGCAGCTCGTCCCGAACAAGCAATACCTTTGTACGAAAAATTTGTAAAGACTTTGCAAGAAAAAATTCCCGGTTCGGTATATACCGGAAAATTCGGACATCATATGAATATTGATATGTGTAATGACGGTCCGGTTACTATAATTATTGACTCAAAAAACAGAATATAATGACCTTAGAAAACGCACAAAAACAGGTAGATGAATGGATTCAGCAATATGGTGTCCGGTATTTCAGTGAATTAACCAATATGGCAGTGCTTACCGAAGAGGTAGGTGAACTTGCTCGTGTAATGTCGCGAACGTATGGCGATCAATCTACCAAAAAAGGTGAAGTACTCAATCTTGCCGACGAAATGGCTGATGTGTTGTGGGTACTTATTTGTTTGGCAAACCAAACCGGTGTTGACCTCACCGAGGCCTTTGAAAAAAATATTACTAAAAAAACAAACCGTGATGCAAACCGGCATTCGCAGAATTCGAAGTTGGGGTGACTTTGGAAAAATAAAGATATGGCCTTTGGGTTTTAAGTATATATAAAAATAGTGTGTCTTTTTTTTTGTACCTTTGAACAATTTGGATATGAGCGAATAATTATTTGTGTTTTTTTAAATGTGTTCTTCATGTGCAGAATAACTTGTATGTATGAAAAAATTTTAATTGATATAATAGAGTAGAATGAATGTAACCGTACACAATAAATTAGTTTCTTTTATCTGGTCAATAGCCGATGATTGTTTGAGAGATGTTTACGTAAGAGGGAAATATCGCGATGTAATTTTACCAATGGTGGTGCTGCGTCGTTTGGATGTGTTGCTCGAAGAAAGAAAACAAGAGGTAATGGATGAGGTGCAATTTCAGAAAGAGGAAATGGAGCTTACCGAATTTGACGATACTGCCTTGCAAGCTGCTTCGGGATATGTGTTTTACAATACCAGTAAATGGACACTAAAAAAACTGAAAGATACGGCAAGTAATAATCAGCAATTGTTACAGGTCAACTTTCAGGAGTATCTCAATGGGTTTAGTAAAAATGTACAGGAAATTGTTGAGAAATTTAACCTGCCGGCACAGATACGCCACATGGCTGCAAAGGATGTGTTGCTCAATGTGCTCGAAAAATTCACTTCGCCACATATCAATCTTACGCCTTTTGAAAAGGAAGACCCTGATGGACGGAAGTTGCCGCCGCTTACGAATTTGGGTATGGGCTATGTGTTTGAAGAATTAATTCGCCGTTTCAACGAAGAAAATAATGAGGAAGCAGGGGAACACTTTACTCCCCGTGAGGTAATCGACCTAATGACGCACATCATTTTTGACCCCATAAAAGATAACCTCCCGCCGGTTATTACTATTTACGACCCTGCTTGTGGTTCGGGTGGTATGCTTACCGAAGCACAGAATTTTATTAAGGACAAAAAGGGCATCATTAAAGCGATGGGCGATGTGTACTTGTATGGTAAGGAAATTAATGATGAAACTTTTGCCATTTGCAAATCGGACATGATA
>JAWOEL010000143.1:0-2585 GCA_046482735.1 Bacteroidales bacterium
TAGCAAAGTCAGTGTCTCGGTCAGGTGCTGGCTTTTTGTCGGTTGTTTTCAAGGAGCAGTATGGCGAAAATCACAATGCCTAATAGCGGAAAGAACAGAGCAGCAACGCAAGTAAGTACCACATTTTTCAACCCCTCTTTTTTGAAATCAATGATTAACAAAACGGTCACAGTCAACCGAACGGCATAGTCAATCAATGTGGGAATCGATTCGATTATGGAGTCAGGGCCATTGTACTCAAAAATCAGATGTCTGAGATAAAACCAGGGCATGCCAAATAGAGAAGATACAATCATCAGGATGACATACTTATTGAGCTTTTTTACAAAGTCTTTCATTGTTTGTTGGTGTTTGCAATTATACTTTTTTGAGCCGCAAATAACAGGAAAAACAGCACGCCCATGAGGCCTGAAAAGAGGGTAATCACCAATATGGGAATGGATTTCATCTGCTGCTTTTTCAGGTCATATGCAAGTACTATAATGAATACTATATTGATTACATACTTGAATACCTGCTCTAAGTAGTTGAAAGAATAGGTTGTTGTACTTCCGTCGATATTTGCCTTTGTCAGGATATCCGGCCATATAACCATGGTTATCGTGGTCAACAATCTTGTTAAAATAAAAGCGGATATAAGGAGAATGGAATATTTGACAATTAATTGTTTCATCTTTTGGGTTTTGTGTATATCTAAAATAACTATTTTGCCTTCCTGTGGGCTTCATTTGCCCTTATAAGATACTATTTTTTGTTAGCATTCCGGTGTAAGTGTCTGAAAAAGGAGGGCAAGCATATTGCTGGTGACTAGTAACTGGTGTCTCGCCTCCATGAGTGAATAATATATTTGAATGTTAATAAGAGCAAACGGAGATGATTTTTTTTTAGCTGGCACTGAGCTTGTTCTTTTTTTCATTAGAGTGGAACTGTCTTATCTGATAAAACGGGATAACTAGTGAGAGGTTTTTAGTTAAGGTAATGGCCTGGTGGTAGGCTGCTTCGATTGCCGTTTTCTGTTTAATTGTTATCCGCCTGTGTGCAATTAAGCGAAGACTAGCAATACATATTCTTTTAGGATCCGTGATTTATGAGCCAATTAATGGATAGAAGGCACCAGCGGCAATATCCCCAATCCTTTCCGCAATGTTAGTTTTTTAGCTAATTCAGATAAGTCTCTTGTTGCCGTTGCTTTAGAGACGTTACACTGTTCCTGATATGTTTTATTTGTATATAATATTGTCTCTTCTACTAATTCAACGGCCGTTAATTGCCGTTGAATTAGGTCATATTGCCTTCTTTTCATCCTATTATTTATTTACAAAAACTATTTCCTCAAAGCATTCAATTAAACTTTTTAGTCCAACTAATAGAATAGCTCGAGTTTCATTTTTCATGTTTAAAAGTGCCGTTTTCTCATTAAACTGAAAAAGAATTCCTGTAAAGAGTGATTTTGATTTCAAGTTTTCCAAGTCAGTGGAAATAAACGCCATTTTTGCGTTCCTTCCCTCTTCCCCCTCAAAGTATTTGAGCATATGGATGTTTCTTTGCTGAGTTCTCATGAATTGCGATTCAGAGACTTGCGTTTGCTGAGTTTGGTTGTGATTTTTGAAGAATTCCCAAATCAGAAATATAATTTTCATGATTTCTTCTAATTCAAGTTCCTTTAAATCAAATTGATACCCGAGTATTAATGAAATAAGAAAAGGTTGCTTTTGAAATAGTAAATCCGACTCTCTTGTAACAAATTCCTCATCTATCTGCTCAATTTTTTTTATTAATTGACCAACTCGCAGACTCTCTTTTTTGTCTTCTTCTGATAGTATCATTGTTTTATCAATTCTATTTATTTTAGTAAAAGGTTTCTAATAAGTTCTACGACGTTTGGTAATAACGGAGGACATTTCGACGCGCCACCTGACAAGCTACCAAGTCGTTTTATCGAATGTATTGTCGTTCAAATATAGTATTTTCCGTCCTGTATCTTTTATTCCGTGATAGCATTTCGTTTAAATTATATGTATATCCGTTTTTGGACTTAATTTCATTTTGATATTCTTTAGTTTCGGTGGTACTGGCTTGCCCTTTGTGCATTCGCAAAGTTGATGCATGCAACGTCTCTACGATGTGTACACGCCTCAAAGACGATGTGTGCTGACAAAGCGTTTTTGCCAGCTATGAATCTGTCAGGCAGGATATGTGCTGTACTCTTGCGTTGACATAGAGTAAATAGGCTTGGGTGTGCGGTAAAGGGGAGGTAACACCTTTTTTAATATACGAAAAATACACCCAAAAGTCCAGAAATCCCTACATTTTCAATAAGCTGTAAAACAGTGCTAAAGCAAATGTTCTCTCAAGTGTGGCGCAGAACGGTGTTGATTTTTGTCTTTGTTAAGTAACGTTTATTCGTCTCTGTTCTTCGATTTGGGTTAATGTAAAGAGATTCAATTGTTTGCCCTGAGCCCTGAAAGGAGCAATTGATTGTCTTTACCTTCGCTTGTACTTACGTGTGTCAATGTGCTAATCCGAAGTGCAGGTTTAATAGGCATGTGCTGCATGCTCTTGCCGGCATCGATCAACCAGGTTGG
>JAWOEL010000026.1:0-3453 GCA_046482735.1 Bacteroidales bacterium
ACGACCAACCGGTAATTCATCAACCAAATCACCACTATAACAGCAGGCATTCATTACCGACAATTTATGTAAAATATGTACCCGCACCGGATGTGCCATAGCTTTACAAATTGCAGCCATATCTTTTACCTCTTGCGTAACTTCTGTTTTTTGAGTATCAATTTTCATCATTCACATATTACATTCATTTCTTCGTTTCGCAAACTAACGAAATGAAAATGAAAAAAACAAGAATTTTACAAAAAAATTGCACACAGTATAAATACTATTCAAAGATTGTGCGATTTAACTAGCTATATAACAAAAGAATATGCACATTTTATAAAACAACACAAAATATAATCTAAGGTTTAACTATATGTACATATGCTTTTTGCATGCTCAGCAAATGTGATATTACCCGGGTTGAATTTTCATAATCCATAAATTTAATATACGCAGTATTAGGAGAATGAGTACCTTCATCCACCGCTATAATTTCGATAAGATATTCATCTTCATCTATGGGAATAGCAATTCGTTTTGGTGCACGAGTTAACTCATATGTATCGAGCACAATTTCACCATTCACTTTCACCGATATTTTATCCCCGTCGAGGCGTTCATCATCAGAAATTAACATAACAATAGTATCAGAAAGCCAGCTTACTTTAAATTTTTCCCCCGACTGAATATGATTATCCGCATTTGTATTTTCAACCACAGGATAATCGAGCATTTTACGAAGTACCGTATCTTTATCAGACACCTTTTCAGCTATTTTTTCTATAGTTTCCTGAACAACATTTTCAGAAACAAGTATAATCTCGCCATCTACACAGGACGTTCCGTCAGGAAAAAGTCCTTGAAACGAACCCGAAATAACTTTTTTGTGTCGTTTTTCAATAATTGAAGCTTCATTCACATGAACATAACAAAAAGTCTCCGCAGCAGAATCCGATTGTGTATATACATTTTGTGTTTCCAAAAAAGAAATAGTGTTTTTCTTAAAATCAACCGTTCCGTTAATATTAGATTTTGTACGATCGGGCCCAAAAAAATCCGTTATAGTATACCCTTCAATTTCTTTCGATTCATTAACAACAAAAAATAATTTATAAGAAAGTATTGACTGCTCAGAAATCCGTAAGGTGCCAATGAATTCATAAGTTTGCGATTGTGCAAAGGAAACAATTCCTATTACACTAAACAGAAATGTTAATAAATATTTCTTCATAAAAGATTTCATTTTATAATTTATTGGTATTTTTACACAAATATAACCTAATAAATATTTTTACTATGAAAAACATAAAACGATTAACATTACTTCTCATAATGTTTGTGATTTCAGGAGGAATTGCTTTTGCTTCATTCCCGTACACATCAGGTGCAAACAACGAAAAATCCAACACAGAAACAGTTGAACAAACAAGCATTCAAAAAGAAGAAATAAACAGTCCATATTCGCAAAGTATGGATGAAGACACTATTATTACATTAATTTTAGCTGTATTTCTTGGTTGGCTGGCTGCACACAGATGGTACAAACATAAACCGGCATTTTGGAATATTATATTTATGATTTGTGTATGGAGTGGATTAGGAGCTGTATTTTTGTTCAACTCACCATTGCTCGGAACTATTGGTTTTATTTGGTGGCTTATTGACTTAATCATGATTTTGACGGGTAGTTTTTAAAAAAAGAGACTCAATAATAATTGTATACACACAAAACAAAAAAAGAGGCACGATATGTCGTGCCTCTTTTTTTTACTTTTTGTATATTTTATGACAATTATTCTTTTCCAATACACTTTCTGTATTGAAACAGATGAATTTTATTCAACGAAAACTTACAAACAAGTTAATTACCATAAAGTTAACAGGTTATCTCTATTATAATTCTTTAAACAGTAGTATAAAATTTATACTATCATTTATTTGAATCACTGTAGAATCTTTATCTGCAACTTCAGTTCCTACATCTTGTATATAATGAGTTCCTGATCTTAAACTATCTTCATACATAGATACGCTACTTTTACCAATTCCGGTAACAAATACATCATCACCAACTTGTGTAATACAATATGTAAGTTCTGTATCTACAAAATGAAATCGTAATAATTCCGGTGGCCCTGTCGGATAATTGCTCCATGTATAGCCACCATCAGAAGTAGACAAAACAGAACTCCCCCCCTTACTACTGTTAAAAAAAAGATGTAAAATAGAATCATTAACCAGTAATGAATCTTCAATTGTTATACCTCCAAATTCATAACATTCCTCTTTTAATAATGAATCTTTATAATACAATTTATATCCATTTGAATGACTACCATTGCATAACCAGGTATTTTCATAGGTAATAAATTCTGTTTTCCACGGCAAATCGTAGGAATTTTCTTTGCTGTTTTCAGGTTGATTATTCTCTTTATTGCAAGAATATAAAACTGTTACAATGCATAATATACATAGTGTTTTTTTCATCCTTTTACGTTTTAGTGTGTGAATATATAATAATTACCTTGGTTAAAAATTCTATACCAGTTCGTCTATGCGGTTTTTTCTTTCCCGCTATGTTCTGTATTGACTATAAAAGTAGTTTTTTTTCTGAAAACATAAAAATAATTGCAAAACTTTTCTAAAAGTAATACGATTGGGTATGAACCCGGGGATTATTCTAAATTGGTGATTTATGTGTGTGAATATGTACTGTTTATAAATATGCTATTTTCAACTTTATTGTTTCATAATCATAGTAGTATATACATCTCCGAATTTCAATATATATACCCCTTTTCGAAGTGATGATGTATTTATTCGTCCGCCATTTTCAAATTGTTCCGAAATAACTAACTGTCCCGACGAATTAAACATTTCAATAATACCCGTATACGATTCAATTACAAGTGAAGCATCACAAGGATTTGGATACACATTACATAAAGAATCAAAGTTTCTTTCCTTAATTTTTGATGGTTGAACAGTATAATAAAACTGATAACTGCCATCAAATGTCCACTCAGGCAAACCCTGTTTATCCCAGAAATATATTTTATCAAACCGCCCTTGTGCATCATACATATACTGTTCTGCATAGTCATACTTTGGCTTACAATCCGGTTGTTGATCAAAATCTGTTGAACTCTAGCCACTTTTTCCCATCAAAAGTTCAGATAAGTTTAACAATCCAAAACCGATCGCACCGCATTGGCCATTTCCTTCATAACAATGGGTTTCAAGACGTATTGTTTTATTCCCTCTTTTTTAGCCTTTTCCTCGTCAACAAGATCGCTGAAGCCGGTGCACAGTATAATCGGCAAGTCTTTACGGACCTGCAACAATGCCCTGGCAAGCTCGACTCCCGTCATATTCGGCATGGTTTGATCCGTAATCACCAGGCTATAGTCTTCCGGTGCCGCCTTGAACTCTTCCAGGGCCTCCATGCTGCTTGTCCGGGAAACAACC
>JAWOEL010000028.1:0-2923 GCA_046482735.1 Bacteroidales bacterium
CCAACAAGTATACCGGCATGTAACCGTGCCGGTAAATCAGACTCTTCCAGAGTAACACCCTGAGTAGCACTATTCCTCACTTTTTGTTCGCGCGGAATATCACCTTGTGTATAATAGGTATTATACCTTTCAAAATCATTACTCTGATACTCCCACGGCACGCGATCAAATAACTCTACACGACTGTTGAAGTCATTTGCAGACCACATAGTAAGCGGCGTCATTCTATACCAGTTAACTCCCCCGCCTGCAGTTAATGAAAACGAACCAAACTCCGTAAAGGTTTCTGCCTGAAAATTGAACATATACCACGCACTTCCCATTCTACCATGTTCGTCTACTGTTTCGTTAAACGAGCCCCCACGCAATAATCTATTATCAAATGCTAATTCCGTAGAAATAGTGGTAGCAGAAAAAGGACTTGCCCGCATTTCTAAATGGATAATAGGTTCATCATAGGCATCACCCAAAGATATATTTTTGGGTAAGGTAAGACGCCCCTGATCTCCCAGTTCATAGACATCAACATCACGATAAAAAAAGAAAGACCGTACATACCCCGAAAACTGAATTTCATCATATTTTCGTTTTTCAACGTGCACTGTCGTATCTCCACCATCATCGGCAAAAGAATCTTTATTATTTTTCACCTCCTGTGCCTTAAGCAATGATACGCTGCCACAAATACATAATGCTATTAACAATTTTGTTTTCATGAAAAATGGCTTTTAAATATATGCCGTATTATTTTATTTATACTCATATGTTTACTGTGTTAAAACTATAGTTGTAACCGATTCAGCAGGATACACTATAGTACCTTGTTCCGACAAACTACCTTTTTGTGTATAAAACGAATCGTCTACCGATTGTGTAATTTCAGAATTGTTACTATTCATATCTTTCAACTTAACCATGCCGGTAATTGCAGTTTCCGTAGGATTTACCACAATATACACCACCTCACCTTCAGTTGTAAGATACGCAGATGATCGTAAAAAATCATTTGTACTTGCATGCTCTATTCGAGTATCTCCGGCATCCAAGAACTTGCTATAATGCTTAAACGCATAATAATGTCCGGTTTTTTGATATCCCTTAAAATTTCGCCACCCTTCTTTATCATAGGGATTATCAATATCAATAAGTCCTGAATTCGGCCAAATTAAATCCCAATAAAAATACGCATTCACCTGTGCCTCGGTAAGAACATTATTAATCAACCACGCAGTTTTATACCATGCACCTTTACGATGTTCAAATTCCGTCATTACATTTGGTTTATTTCCAAAATCTGTATTAATATTTCTCAGAGCAGGATTAAAACTATCGGGCTTATCCGGATCACCACCATTATACAAGTGATACGCATACGCATATAAATCTGTATTATCTTGCAAATGTTCATTGTACTTATAAAATTGATTATTACCAATACCCAACATTTCAGCTCCCAGCATAAGCGGCTTATTTTCAATATCAGCAAACTCTTCCATAACTTTTGCAAATGCTTGGTCATATCCCGGATATTTTTCCGTTTCAGTAGGTGTGAATTTACATGTTTCCCAATCATCGGTTAACCAATCGGGTTCGTTTTGAATACTCAGCCAATCAGGCACTATCCCTTCTTTATGGTACGCCAGCAAAGCTTCTTTCCAATACGCTGCATATTCTTCGTACACAAAGCCATGTGCATCTTTTTTTAGCGTGCCATTATTTACATCATTATTATTTTTAAGATTAGCAGGCGGAGACCATCCACACATAAGTATACGAATAGAATCGCCACGCCATTCTTTGGCTTTGTTTACAAACTCTTTCGAAAACTCTGCATAATTATTTGTGTACTTATAATCATTTCGTATGCGCAACCAATCGAGTCCTAAATCAGCAAAAGCTAACTCATACATTTCTTCTTTGGAGGGATGATCTGTTATCCAATTTTCGTAAAACGCCAACGATGAACCAAAGCCTTCTAAAGTTTGATGCGTGTGTGCAACAGTAATATATGAAGTATCTGTTTGGGGAACCTCAACCGGTTTATAATTTTTATCAATAATTGCTATATTATCTAAATATACCGTACCAAGAGTATGAAAGAAAAATTTTAGCTGCATATATTCTTCTTGTGCCGTAAATGTCCATTCATATTGGTGCCATTCAGGGGTAATAGTATATGTATGTTCAATATAGGTGGAATTTTGTATTACCGATTTTATTTCAACCTCGTCTTCTTTGGTACGGGCATAGAAACTCAGCGTATATTCTCTATCTTTCTTGGGGTAAAAACCTTTATGTACCAATTGATTATCCCATGGATCGCTCCCAAGAGATTTGGTAGAAATTCGCATAGATTGACTACCGTCATACACAACCGAAAGCTCCAAAGAATAAAACGACATTGCCCCGTTATTCCCGGTTAATTTGTTCCAATTATCATAATCATCTTCAAAATCGCCATTTTCTATCATATTTTGACTAAAAACATGAAATCCAGCACATAAGAGACAAAAAATAAATACTGCTTTTTTCATTAATTGTAATTTTTGTAAAAAAAACCAGAACATAACGTATTTTGTACGTTAACAAGAAACTAAATTATAAAAAATATATTAACTTAGCATCTAGATTTTGATTTTTTTACAATAAAATATGGTACAAAGCATACATAAATACTGCAATTAGTTAATTAAGAGACGATTATAAAACAATATTTTTTTATATTACAAACCATAATTACAAATGTACGAATCATATGCAATATAATAATTCTCCTGAAGGTACAATATGCTATTTAATTTGCATTGTAAATCTTAGTAAACTACATGTAACAGAATGGTAAAACAACTTATAATACTTAATACTTTATATTTATGAAACAAGGAATACTTTTATTACTGACAACTGTGATTTTTTGGTCATG
>JAWOEL010000041.1:0-5226 GCA_046482735.1 Bacteroidales bacterium
AAACAATGGATTTATGTGAGTCTGTATGTAGTACTATCTGACTGTGTATAAAAATTGTTTTATACACAGACACGTAACCTAACCAATAAGTATAAAGAAAAAAATAAGTGAGGTGCATAAACCGACGCCAAAACCTGTATATAATTGAGATTCGGTATGTGCGTTCAGACGAAGTCTTGAGTAGCCAACAAGTCCACTAATAAGTATAGAAGAAATAATTAAAATTTCACTGTAGATAGTACGGAAAAATAATAAAGAAAGTATAAGTCCGAGAAATCCACCTGCACCTGTCATGTGTAAACTTATTCGCCAAAAGTAGCTTATTATCAGGCTTATAAAAAGTAAAATAGTGGTGAGCAACAAAAATGTGTTGGGATAGGCAAACACAGCATGTTGACTGAGTATATTATATGAAAATACATACATGAAACTTGTGAGAATTAATAAAAAAAGTCGTGTATGATATGTGTTCGGACGTAGTTTAAACAGGTACGATAATCCGAAATAGAGTGGTATGGCAATAATAGGGAACACATACGTTAGTAAAAACGTACGATACAGGTATGCTAATTTTGCTTCTGAATGGATAAACGAATATTCAGGTAATATGAGTAGCAACACCAAAGATCCTAAACTAACATATACTATTGGGTGAAATAATATAGAAATAAAATATGCACAGAAATATGAGAAAGAAAATTTCATTATTGTAATTCTTTACGTAGTCTGCCAACCGGAATACCAAGTTGTTCTCTGTATTTTGCAATGGTTCTTCGTGCTATTTTGTATCCTTTTTCGTGTAATAAGGCTGATAGCTTTTCGTCGGTATGAGGTTTTTGTTTGTTTTCTTGTTCAATAATATCTTGTAAAATTTGTTTAATTTCTCGCGATGATACCTCTTCGCCCGATTCGTTTTGTAACCCTTCGGAAAAGAAATATTTTAAGGGAAAAATACCATACGGAGTTTGAATATATTTGCTGTTTGCAACTCGAGAAATAGTTGAAATATCCAATCCGGTGCGTTCTGCTATGTCTTTTAGAATCATAGGGCGGAGTTTTGATTCGTCACCGGTTACGAAAAAATCTTTTTGATATTCAAAAATTTCATACATAGTTCCCAATAATGTTTCATATCGTTGTTGAATAGCATCTATAAACCATTTTGCGGAATCTAATTTTTGTTTCACAAATTGCAGTGCATCTTTTTTGTCTTTTGTGTTTGATGTGTTTTTTAAATCATTCAACATATGTCCGTATGTTTTATTTATACGTATGTCCGGAGAGTTTTTTGCATGAAGCTGTATTGTGAATTCTCCATTGTGTTCTTCTAATATAAAATCGGGAATAATAGCATAACTGGAACTTTTACTGTATTGGTCAGAAATGTCACCTCCCGGTTTGGGATTAAGTTTTACAATAACTTCAAGAGCATTTTTTAAATGGTCTTCTTCAATATCGAGTTTTTGAATGATTTTGTTGTAATGTTTTTTTACAAAATCATCATAGTAGTCCCGTAGTATATGAGTTGCTGTAATGACCGAAGCTGTTTTTTCTTTTCGGGAAATTTGTAATAGAAGACATTCTTGCAGGGAACGAGCTCCAACTCCTGCCGGGTCGAGTGTTTGAATAACGTGTAAAACTTTTTCGAGTTCTTCGGGTTGTACCGACATGTTTTGTGTAAATAATATATCGTCGGCTATACTTTCTAAATCTCTGCGTAAATAGCCATCTTCATCTATGTTTCCTATTAAAAAATCAGCGAGTACTAATTGGTCAGCATTTAATTCTTGTAATCCAATTTGCGAAAATATATGTTCTTTGAATGAATTACCTTGAGAAAAAGGTATTTCTTTATTGTCTTGATTTGATGAATAGTTGTTTGTCTTGTATTTGTAATTTGAGTATTCATCTTCATGAAAATAGTCGTCAAAAGAAAACTCATCAGAATCATCCGATGAATTGTTTTGTTCATCTGTTTCTGAATCGTACGAGTCGCCGTCTACTTCTAATGCCGGATTTTCTTCTATTTCTTGTTTAACTCGTTGTTCGAGAAGCATTGAGGGAACCTCAAGTAATTTGATTACTTGTATTTGCTGAGGAGATAATTTTTGTTGCAACTTTAGTTGCAGCTTTTGATGTAACATACGTTCAACAGTTATTTTTTTAATTTACTCTCAAAATTACATTAATTTTATTATTTAGTATACATATCTAATTATCATTTTCATGTTATTCAATAATAATTATTATTTTTTTTACTTCCAACAAATTATTATTTTTGTTGACAGAAATATAAAAAACGTCGCACACTGAAACTATTTTGTACTGTGTTTGTTGTATTAACAAGTATAATACCAAACATAACATATTGTCAGAATCCGTTTTTTGATGCAGTCCAGCATGTGGATGACTCTTTTTCTGAGGAGGAAATGAAAGAGTTAGAGGATACATATGTTCACAAATTAGCTATTAATACTGCTCAATTTGAAGATTATTCGGTTTTCTTTTTTTTATCGGAATTTCAGAAAAAGAGTTTGTATAATTATGTGCAATTGCACAAACCTATACGTACACCGTATGAATTTATGTATGTACTTGGGTTTACGCCAAAACTCGCAAAACTAACCGCAGCACTTTGTTCCTACGAAACAGGTATCTATTCACCCAATGTGCGTCATGCGATGTCACACGGAAAACATTCGGTTTCGGCTTTTTATTCGTATCTACCCGTAGATGATAGTGTGTATATGAATGAGTATAATTATTCAGGAAAGCCCTTAAAGACAGTGTTTCGCTATAGGTATTCTGCCTATAACAAAATAAAATGGGGGCTTACCCTGCGTAATGATATGGGGGAACCTCAGCAGCAGGGATTTGTGCCATTGAGTTTTGATTATGCCTCGGCATATGTGCAAATTTCTGATGTTGCTGCTGTTTCGGATATGGTATTGGGAGATTATCAGGTTTCTTTGGGACAGGGATTGGTTATAAAACAAGGTGGTTTTTTTTCTTCTCGCATGGGGAGTAATCCCTTTGTGTCAAAAAAAATCTGTAAAGCTCATACATCAACCAATCAATTTGATTTTTCCAGAGGATCTGCCGCGACCATATCTGTTGGGGATTGGAGATTGTCTCCTTTTGTTTCATATAAAAAAATTGATGGGTATGAGAAAGATTCATCTCATTCTGTTCCTTTTCAGATATACTCTACCGGTATGCATAGAACACGGCGCGAAATTATTTGTAAAAAGGCTGTTTCTCATGCAATACATGGTTTAAATGCTTCGTACCATGCCACTAATAGTTATGTTGGAATTGGATATGTACATCAGCGGTTTAAAAAATCGAAAAGTTTTGATTTTTCGCATATTACTATGCATGGTGCGTATCATACGCAAAAGACAAGTGTGTTTGGTGAGTTTGCTGTTGATAATTCGTTTGAGTCTGCATATGTATATGGTATAAATCATGCTTTTTCGTCGTATTGCAATGCGAATGTTTTATTTCGCCATTATGATAAAAATTACCAGAGTTTTCTTTCTCATGGGTTTTCGCGAAAAAGTTCAATGCAAAACGAATATGGTATATATGCTGATATTACTACATATTTTATGGGGACGCATACGCTCAATATTGCGTATGACAGATATGTGCATCCTTATGTGGATGCACGCTCGCAGTTAGTTGACGGTCATCGAATCACCGCATCATGGGATTGTGTTTCGTATGATGAATATAGTATTCAGTATGCTGCCGGATATTATGCTACATCAGTACAAGAACATTCACAAATGTATGGGGAGCAGATACAGCAAAACAGGATAAAGCATCAGCTGAAATGTAAGTATATATTTTCTGCTTGTGAGTCTCGCAGTGTATTGTCTTTCGGAAAAGGCGGAACGTCTGACGATAGGGAGTTTGGGTATGTTATAGCACAAGATTTTGTGTTTTCTAATAAACCAAAACGAAAAATATATGTGCGAACAGCTTATTTCGATGCTCCTTTTAATGCACGTATTTATGCATATCAACCCACAATTTCGCAGGCATATGTGAGTCCGCAGTTTTTATACAATGGATATATGACTGCTGTGGTTGGTAAATATGCGATACGTAAAGGGGTGCAAGTACAATTTCAGGTATATACATATTGGTACAAAACTCCACAACATGAATTGCCGTCTCATTATACTGTATATTCACATAATAATAAAATATCTTGTTCTTTATTGCTGAAATATCAAATATAATGCGTGAATATAAAAAAAACGGAACATTTTTTGCGTGCATATTTAATTATATCTGAGTAAAGAGCTTTGATATCTGATAAAAAAAATTGTATTTTCGTATTAAAATATGGGTCTGATGGTGAAAAAGATTTTTGTAGCGGTTTTGTTTATAAGTGTAACATGTGGTGTTTTTGCACAAAGAAATAACATTTTTGTGCCTAAAGGCGAAGATGCCGAGTCGAAAATTACGGTTACGTCATATTTCGGCATAAGTTTGTTAACCAGTTATAACGGTTTTATCCGTTATGGGTATATTCAAAAACGATCTACCGGAGAAGAGAAAATAACCTATCTTTCGCGTCAAGAATTTATTCAACAAATTTCTGGTCAACAAGAGTCTGAGGCTAATCCGGAAAAAAAGAATTATTTAGCTGAGTATAAAATTAAATGGGAAACTTTCGAAAATTTATGGAAATTGCGGTATTCCGAATATCCGTATGATGGACCACGAAGCGATGAAAAAGGCTGGGCAGGTCGCGATTTCGCTCCAAGTGAGGCTCAGTGGGATTTTTTACGGAAAAATTATAATTACAAAAAATTTACGCAATTTTTATATGGCGAAGATATGTGGCGGTTGCTCAAAGATTCTCAGGATCCCAACTGGCAACGTCAGTATAGTAGTTTGCGATAATGTGTAGTCTTGTTTGAATGTGTGTATCGTTTTTATGTGGCTACTACTTTTTTGTGTTTTTGTTGCAAAAGCTTTGAAGATATTTCATTCAAAGCTTTTGCTATAATTTGTAGCCGGAGATATTAACGTGAGTTCGATATAATTTTTGAGTTCAGAACGCTTAGAAATAGTAAGATTCGATTACAAATAATGAGTATTATCGGGATAAATCGAATTATTTTTAAGAAGAAGATTGCTGTTTATAAGCGTTTCATTGATTGCTTTGTGTAAAATATTGAATATGTGCGTTACATCTCTTCATCTTAT
>JAWOEL010000053.1:0-24422 GCA_046482735.1 Bacteroidales bacterium
TCAACATAATCTAAAACCCCATCGTCATTTTGATCAATTTGCTGTGCATCTGAAATATTCTGTAATTCGGAAAATTCAGGATTCATTGTAGTTTCAAAAGCATATAAAACACCATGTTCATCACAATTTCGTGAAAGTTGTTCATAACATAACTTTTCACCAGAAGGAACACTTTTAGAGTCAGAACTATCAGAAGAATGTAAAGAAGACCCATCAGAATTTTGATTGACATTCAAATTTGTACCCAAAACTTCAATTACAGCATCGGGTTCTCCATCACCATCTGAATCATATTCAACTGGTACTGGTTCTTTATAATTGTTTCCTTTATAATCTATCCAACCTTCAGGAGGAGATGTTGGTTCGGGTTTACAAGCCATAAAAACAAATAAAATTGATATAAAAAAGAAAAAAAATGTTTTCATAAGTTCTTATATTTTAAACAAATATATTAATTTTTTATAATAGTTCCAACATCCTCACCCATAACTATTTTTTGCAAATTATTTTTTTTATTAAAATCGAACACTAAAATTGGGATTGCATGCTCGCGACACATTGTAAACGACGTTAAATCCATAATTTGCAATTTCTCTTCATAAGCTTGGTCAAAAGTAAGAGAATCATATTTTTTTGCATGTACATTTGTTTCAGGATCATCTGTATATACACCATCAACGCGGGTGCCTTTTAACAAAATATCTGCCCCCATTTCTGTAGCACGTAATGCGGCAGCAGTATCAGTTGTAAAAAAAGGATTACCTGTACCGGCACCAAAAACAACAACCTCTTTTTGAGAAAGTGCATGTTCCATACGAAGTTTTGAATACGATTCACCTATAGGTTCCATACAAATAGCAGTCATTACACGAGACCGAACACCAATACATTCCAAAGAAGATTGTAAAGCCATAGCATTTATCACAGTTGCCAACATACCCATATAGTCTCCTTTAACTCTATCGAAGCCCTGATTCTGACCTTTAAGTCCTCTGTATATATTTCCACCACCAATAACAACACCAACTTCAACACCTAATTCTACAACATCTTTAACCTCTTGTGCATAATTATTGAGTATATGCGGATCAATACCATGCCCATCTTCACCTTGTAAAGATTCACCACTTAACTTTAATAAAATCCTCTTATATTTTAACATACCTATTTAATTTTACATTAAAAGTATAAAAAAAAAAGGAGAGATTTATATAAAATCTCTCCTTTTCCAACATTTTTTCAAAAAAAACTTTATAAACCATATCGTTTAAAATCAACAACAGTTAAATCTTTATCAGCAGATTTTAAATATTGTGCTATAGTTTGTTTATTATCTTTCACAAACTCCTGATTTAACAAAGTGTTTTCTTTATAAAATTTATTTAATTTTCCTAGTGCTATTTTTTCGAGCAATTCTTCAGGTTTCCCCTCTTGACGAGCCTGATCTTTACCAATTTCTATTTCTTTTTCAATTACATCAGATGGGCAATCATCTTTATCTATAGAAACAGGATTCATAGCTGCAACCTGCATTGCAACATCTTTTGCAATTTGATAGTCAGCAACAGGTTTATTAAAACCAACAATTGTTGCAAGTCTGTTACCCGGGTGAACATACGCAACTACATATTCTGCTTTTATTGCTGCATAATACCCTAATTCTATTTTTTCACCAATTTTACCCATCAAATCAGTTACTTTCTTTTCTACAGTAATATCTCCAAGATTCAAAGATAATACATCATCCAAAGTCTCTAAATTTGCATCTAAAGCAGCATTTAATATAGATTGAGTATCTTCAACAAAATCATCATTCTTTGCAACAAAATCAGTTTCTGCATTAAGAGTTATAATTGCACCAAAAGTATTATCCTCCGAAACCTTGGCTAATACACAACCTTCATTCGCTTCTCTGTCTTCGCGTTTTGCCGCTATTTTTTGCCCTTTTTTTCTTAAATTTTCTATTGCTTGATCAATATCACCATCAGTTTCAACCAAAGCTTTCTTACAATCCATCATTCCGGCACCGGTAAGTTTCCGCAATTTTGATACTTCTGAAGCTGTTATTTGAGCCATTTTATCTATTATTTTAATTATGTTTATGAATTATACTATTTACTGAGCGTATGTAATGTTATTTTTTTACCGTAATTTTTTTACGCGCTGAAGTTTTTTTAGACGCATCCTCTTTTTCTTTTTGAGGTTTCGCTGCAGCAGAAGCATCTTTTTCAGCTTTACGTTCTTGTAAACCTTCATTTACAGCATCACATACTTTAGAAATAATAACCTCTATTGATTTAGCTGCATCATCATTACCAGGAATAGCAAAATCAACTTCATTAGGATTTGCATTGGTATCAGTTATAGCAAAAATTGGAATATTTAGACGCTGAGCCTCTTTTACTGCAATATTTTCTCGTACGGTATCAACCACAAAAAGAGCAGCAGGTAAACGAGTTAAACCAACAATACTTCCAAGAGTTTTATTTAATTTTTCTCTTTGTCTGCTTATTTGTAAACGCTCACGTTTTGAAAGAGAATCAAAAGTACCATCAGATTCCATTTTATCAATAGAATTCATTTTTTTAACGGCCTTACGAATTGTTGGGAAATTCGTCAACATCCCCCCACTCCATCTTTCAGTAATGTAAGGCATATTTGTTTCTTGAACTTTTTCAGAAACTATTTCCTTCGCTTGCTTTTTTGTTGCAACGAATAAAATTTTTCTGCCTGATTTAGCAATCTTTTTTAAAGCTTCGCAAGCTTCATCAATTTTCACAACTGTTTTGTGCAAATCAATAATGTGAATACCGTTTTTGTCCATAAATATATATGGAGCCATTGCCGGATGCCATTTTCTTTTAAGGTGTCCGAAGTGAACACCCGCTTCTAATAATTCTTCGAAATTTGATCGTGCCATAAATAATTTGTTGTTTGCATTCTAATATTAAAGCAATCTTTAAGTAGCACATGTATGCAATGTAGTCTTAAAAATTTAGAGTCTAAACAACGCTCTAATAAGAATAAATTTATACTTGATTTATCGTTTACTAAATTGAAATTTCTTACGTGCTTTTTTCTGTCCTGGTTTTTTACGTTCAACCTCACGAGAATCACGTGTTAAAAATCCACTTTTTCGTAAAACAGGTTTATGCTCCTCATCAATTTTTACTAATGCTCGAGCAATGCCTAGACGAATTGCCTCTGCCTGACCTTTAAAACCACCACCAGTAACATTCACTGTTATATCAAATGAACCTTCTGTTTCGGTAACAGCTAATGGTTGTTTTACGATATATTGCAAAATAGTTTCACTAAAATAGTGTTCAAAATCACGTTTATTAATAGTAATTTTCCCATTCCCTTCTTTAATGTAAATACGGGCTATAGCTTCTTTTCTACGACCTAAAGCGTTAATTAATTCCATAAATATTTTTTCTTAAAATTTTAATTCTTTTGGTTTTTGTGCCTCATGATTATGATCTGATCCTGCATACACAAACACATTTTTAATCAACTGGCTACCTAAACGATTTTTTGGTAACATACCTTTTATTGCATTTTCCACAATTCGTTCCGGATGCTTCTCCATCAACTCTTTCGGGGTTGTAAAACGTTGTCCGCCCGGATATCCTGTATGACGAACATATTGCTTATTATCAAGCTTTTTACCGGTTAATTTTATTTTTTCAGCATTTATAATTATAACCTTATCACCACAATCTACATGAGGTGTATACATTGTTTTATGTTTACCTCTCATAATTTTGGCAACCTGAGAACATAACCGTCCAAGTACCTGATCTGTAGCGTCAACTACAAACCATTCTTTTTGCACAGTTGATTTATTTGCTGATTTTGTTTTGTAACTTAAAGTATCCACATCAATTTTTTTTATAATTCTTAATTACTATTAAGGGAGGGCAAAATTACAAATAATTTTAAATAATCAAACATAATTCCCTTTTTTTTCGAAATGTTTCTCATTTTTATTTTGATTGAAACTGTTCTAAAAACCGAATATCATTTTCAAAAAATAATCGAATATCATTTATTTGATATTTTAACATTGCAATACGTTCTACTCCCATTCCGAATGCAAAACCGGTAAATTCTTTATGATCTATATTTGAACTTTTCAACACATTAGGATCAACCATTCCACATCCTAATATTTCGACCCAACCTGTATGTTTACAAACGTTACAACCTTCTCCACCACATATTGAACATGATATATCCATTTCTGCTGAGGGTTCCGTAAACGGGAAATATGATGGTCGCAACCGTATTTTGGTATGAGTACCAAACATTTCTTTTGCAAAATACAGAAGTGTTTGTTTAAGATCTGCAAAAGAAACATTTTTATCAATATATAAGCCTTCAACTTGATGAAAAATACAATGTGCCCGGGCTGATATAGCTTCATTTCTAAATACTCTTCCTGGAAAAACTGAACGTATAGGCGGTTCTGATTGTTCCATCGTTCGTACCTGAACAGATGAAGTGTGTGTACGCAATAACACATCAGGATTTTTCTCTATAAAAAAAGTGTCCTGCATATCTCGTGCCGGGTGTTCTAATGGAAAATTTAATGCGGAAAAAACATGCCAGTCATCTTCAATTTCGGGTCCTTCTGCTATTGTAAAACCAATTTTTGAAAAAATATGAATAATTTCATTTTTCACAATTGATAAGGGGTGTCTGCTGCCTAACACAAATGGCGTTCCCGGTAAAGTTACATCAATAAAAATATCTGTATCTGATGATGTTTGCAATTGGTGAAAAAACTCTTTGTACTTTTCCTGTGCAGTGTTTTTAAGCATATTTAATTTTTGCCCTACTTCTTTTTTTTGTTCTTTAGGAACTGTTTTAAATTCAGCAAATAATTGATTTAACTCACCTTTTTTTGCTAAATAGTGCAATCGAAAATCTTCCAGTTCTTTTTTGGATGAAACATGGCTCGTATTAATTTTTTCAAATAATTCGTTTATTTTTTCCAACAACATATTAATTATTTTTTTCGTATTATCATTCGTATATCACGTTCCGGTCTACTGTTTTGAGTTTTCACATTCGCAATACTATCTACAACATCAAGTCCATCTATAACTTCACCAAAAACTGTATATTCAAAATCTAAAAACGGTGCACCTCCGATTTCTTTATACACTTCTCTTTGTTCTTTGGTATATGTATATTGTTGCAAATTTTCTATCTCAGATTGCAACTGACTTTTAATGTGCTTTATAACCGTTTGTAATTGTGTGTGTTCATTTTCTTTTTGGTACAGAACAACCTTCTCCTTAATGTCTTTATTTTCTGGTTGATTTATATATGTAACTATTAATTGATGTGTCATTTTTTGAATACGCTGATTTTCAATCATTGTTAATTCTTCATCAGTATACTTTTTCCCTTGCACGATATAAAACTGAGAACCAGAGGATTCTTTTCCAGGATTTTGTTGATCACCTAAACGTGCAGCGGCTACAGCACCTTTTTTATGAATATATTCAGGCTCTATTTCAGCCTGTATTGTATATCCTGGTCCTCCACTTCCAAGCAGTGCAGTAGAATCTGCTGTTTTAGAATCAGGATCACCTCCCTGAATCATAAAACCCTGAATAACACGATGAAATAAAAGAGAATCATAAAAGTTTTTCTCTATTAATGATTCTATATTTTTTTTGTGTAAAGGCGTCTTATCATACAACTTAATATCAATTACACCATAATCTGTTTCAATTTCTATTACATTCATTTTTCTATCAACTTTATATGATGTCATTAAAAACAAAATACATGCTACAATAAAAAAAAATATACTATTTCGATAATTCGGATTCATAACACCTCTTTTTTTATTATATTTAAATTTTACTGCAAAGTAAAAAAAATAAATGCATGCTTTTACATTTTTTATAAAAAAAACATATAATGACAACAAATAAAGATTTAGTTTTTCTCAAACATGCTATTGAAATTGCACATAAAAACATACAAAAAAATGGTGGACCATTTGGTGCCGTAATTACAGAAAACGATGCTATAATAGCAGAATCAGGCAATAATGTTCGAATTATTAATGATCCAACTGCTCATGCAGAAATTGAAGCAATAAGAAAAGCTTGTAAAAATAAAAACACGTACTCATTAGAAAACTGCACAATTTACTCTTCCTGCGAACCATGCCCAATGTGTTTATCTGCAATATATTGGGCACGCATATCGCGAGTAGTATTTTCATCGAGCAAAACAGATGCGTCTGATGCTGGCTTTGACGATAATTTTATTTATAAAGAGATTCAAAAACCAATAGAAGAAAGATTTATTCCAACATATCAAATCAAAACAATAGAAAGTAAAATAGTATTTGATCTCTGGAAAAATGACAAAAATTCTTATATGTACTAAACCTAAAATTAAAAAGCATCATACAAATGAATCACCTTTTTTTAATTTAATATCATGCACATACTTACGAATTTTTTGCTCGTTACTCCTTTTGCATATAAGTAAACGCTCTTCAGAATCAACAATAATTAAATCATCAACATCATCAATTATAGCGACCTTATGATCAGGTAAAGAAATCATATTGTTATGTGCATTGTAAACTAATGCATCTTTAGCAATAATAGCGTTATCTTTAGAATCTTTATGCGAATTATCATATAAAGCTCCCCATGTTCCTAAATCACTCCAACCAAAATCAGTTTGCAATACATGAACATTGTCAGCTTTCTCCATTACACCAAAATCAATTGATATATTAGGACACTCTGCATACACATCGTTTATAGATGAATCTTTCAGTTTATGTTCAAACAAATCATATACAAGAGGTAAATGTGTTTGTAAAGATTGAGAAATTGACTGAACCGACCATAAAAATATTCCGGAATTCCAATAAAATTCCTTACTATCAACAAAAAAATTCGCTAATTCAATATCAGGTTTTTCCGTAAAAGTTTTGACTTTATTAGCTATGTGAGTATTATTATTAAAAGATTCTGTGCCTATTTGAATATACCCATACCCAGTATCAGGACGCGAGGGTTTAATACCAAGAGTAAGCAAAACATCATTATTGTTCACTATATCAATCCCTGAATTGAGCACAGATATAAACTCTTGTTCATTTAAAATAAGATGATCTGAGGGTGCAACGATAATATTTGCATGAGGATTTTTGTGCTTTATTTCATGAACTCCATATGCAATACAAGGAGCTGTATTGCGACGCAAAGGTTCAGTAAGAACCTGAGAATTATGAAATTCGGGGATTTGTTCTAATACAATATTTTCATATTGTGAATTAGTAACCACATAAAAGTTTTCACTCGGACATATTTGTAATAATCGTTCATATGTTAAACGCAATAATGATTTTCCGACGCCTAAAATATCAAGAAATTGTTTAGGCTTTTGTGTGGTACTTATTGGCCAAAACCGACTACCAATACCACCAGCCATAATAATACAATACGTACTTTTCTTCATAAATATACATATAAAAAAAAAACCCAGTTAAAACTGGGTTTTTAGTTATTAAATTACGATTTTAAAATTCCCATAAATCATGTTCAAATCGAAATATAAAATTTTTGATATCCTGAGCCTCATATAACTGCTCAATACCTAACATATACGAATTTACTTCACGATTATTATGAGTATTTGTTTCCATAGAAATAAAACTATTAAAGAATCTGAACATGAATATATCATAAAAAGTTTTTTGGTCACCATCCGTATGAGGATTAAACACCTCATTACGAGCATATAAAGGCTCAGCTACGGGGTAATAAATTTTAAATGGTAAACTTTTACGAATTTCCAAACTAGCTAAATCACTAGGATCACCTGCTTGATATTCACGTACAAACTTTATCCACATAATACGAGGATCCATTGTAGAACGAGCTTTATCAAAAATCCATTCCTCACGTAAAATTAAAAACTTAATTTCACTAGGATTCACTTCATTTTCAATCACACGTTCATCATATGTGCCATCATCTTCATTATAAACTTCAACAGTTTCTGTTTCTTTACCAAGACGAGATTCAAAATCTTCTTCAGAAATAGGAACAGCTCCCTCACTCATTGGATCATACGCTTGGAAATATCCTTGACGTACACCATTAATTGTTAGAGCAGTAAAACTAAAACGTGAACCAATTCTCCCCTCTCTGTTATCTGGGAAATATAAAACATGATTTTTCTTTTCACGTAATGGTAATGTACGTTCTAACTTTTTTGACCACATCACATCAGCATAACGAATATGCTGAAGATCTATTGGTTTTCTGTTACTCACATGAGGCTTGTCATATGGACTATCAGGAAACTCACCTTGAGCAAACAAAGTAGAAGCAAAAGCACCTATTACCAAAAAGATTGTAAGTTTTTTCATAATCATAAATTTTACTCATTATTGAACTGTAAATGATAATACTCCTAAATTACGAGCCTTACCATCTGGTCCTTGTGCAACAATATCTTCAAAATATAAACGAGAACCTCTCGAAAGTTTATTAAATATTTGTTGTTTCATTTGATGACTGATTCGACTATTACTTGCACTTTCTTCAACGAAGTATTGTCCGACTTTTGCTGTAACTTTAAAAGATTGTACCCTAAAAGTTAAGTCAAAATCGAAATCTTTCATACGAGCATCTACACGTGTAGCAGCTTGTAACTCACCACGTGAAATACCACCACCTTCTTTACCTAACACAACAGCAACCGGATCTGGCACACGTTTAATTCGGAAAGGTACGCTACCCATTGACTGAGTTTTACCATTAATAGTAGCCGAAACGACAACTTTACATGTTCCGGGTCTACGTACTTTAACTGAATACTTACCACCACCTTTGTTAGACATTGTTCCATACGAAGCAGGTGATATTGACGCTTTTATCTTATCACTTGATATACCTGGTACTGAAACACGAACAGGGTTTTCTGGTCCAATATAAAAAACATTCATTTTAGTTGGTGACACAACCAATGAAGGTTCAGCAACTTGATATTCTTCAGAAAATTTATATACCATATAATCCTCAGAATTAGGTTTTTGCACCTTAATCAACCCCTCATATGTTTTATTTCCAACTGATGATCCTCTCGTTTCATATGTAGCCATATTTGTAGTTGAATCAACATTAACTTTTATAGGGTCATCAATATACAATTCACCTTTTTCATTCTTTTGAACTTTACCAATCTCGACCTCAGGAGCTTGAGTTGTATCAAAAGCTGCTAAGAAAATTTGTGCTGAATACTCATTTCCACGCATAATATACGTAGATTGTGGTAAAACAACCGGCTGTAATTTATTAAACTTAAACGATTCAGCATCAAGACTACGATACATTAAATTTAAAATATCACCTTCAACATTTCGTACACTTGCCTGCATTTGTGTCATTATAGTTATTACAGCCATTAAAGGTAAATGTTCAAAATTTCTTCGTTGCCATGAATACATACCACCCTGGTGTCTATCACCTTTCATATCGGCAGTATTAAATGTGGTATTAATTGTTTTTGCTAACTCAGATGTAGAGTCTGCTCCAAAACGAGCTATAGTACTTAATGCCCATTCACGATATTCTGCTACCTTTTCTTTTAACTTAATACCATGTGGTGAATTACCATCAGGACCAACCATAATCTGTGCAGGAACATCAGTATTATCTTTATTTTTAACTGCCTCTTCCAAATGAACAGTATCTTCTAAATCTTCATCATATCGATAATAACCAATATTTCCTGATTTTTTAAATAAGATTGAACGATCTATTTGATCGGCATAAATTATAATAGTATCTTTATAATACTGAATATGTTCAACTAAACTATCAGATTTTTCATTTAATCGTAAAGATGTTTTATATACTTTTTCCGTTTTTGTCGGATTAGAAGCATATGATTTATCTATAGCACTATATGCAATTTCATTTTTTGAAATAAAATTGGCATTTGTATCATTCAAGCGATCATTAATTGTAATAAACGCATCTAGTACATCTTTCGAAACATTTAAGGCCAACATACATGTTAAGAAGAGATACATTAATCCTATCATCTTCTGCCTTGGGGTTTCTTTTCCGTGTCCCATGTTTATTTATTTAAAAATTATTAATTCTATAATTATTTTATTTGTTATTAATACTCATAGCAGACAACATATTGCCATACACAGTATTTAAAGCAGATAAATTTTGACTTAATTTTGAAATCTCTGATTTATATTTAGTAACATCATCAGCAGTAGATTTCAAGTCATTCATGATAGAATTAATACCACCTGTTATTTTTTCAGTTGCTTCTAAATTAGTGCTAGAATTTTTTAATTGCAACTCATATACAGCATTTAAGGCTGATAAGTTTTTAGTAAGAGCCTCTTGTTGTACAGCTTGATTTTTACTATTTTCACCAATTGAAGCAAAGTTATCATTCAATCCTTGTAATAATGATTGATAACTTGTACCAGCGTTATCAACTATTGAAGCTGTTTTTTCAGCTGAATCAGTTATAATTTGAGATGTTTTTTGTCCTGATTGAATTATAGCATCAGCCGTTGATTTTGTTGAATTAAGAATTGTTTCAGAAGTTTCATTAACTTTTTGAGCAGATTGAGTAAATGAATTTGCTAATCCATCTACAGAAGATGCGGCTTTTGAAACATTTGTAACATACTCTTCAGTAGCAACAGATGCATTTGAAAGACTACCTAAACTTGAAACATTAGTATTAAGTGCTTCTAAACTACTTCCTAATTTTTCAAATAATTCAGGACCTAATTTTCCTTGTTCTAACATTTCATCAAATTTCTGTAACGCAGTTCCATCTTGTTGAGAACCTGCTACAGCTCCACGTTTACTACGTGCTCCGGATTCTTCAATCTCTTCCTCATCAATTCCTGCTAACTCCGGATATACTAAAGTCCAATCTAGTTCCTCTTCTAGTGGTTCAAAAGCAGAGAAAAAGAATATTAACGCCTCTGTTGTCAGTCCAACCACAAGCATCATACTTGCACCAGGATAGTGTTGAATTTTAAATAATGCACCAATAAGTACAATTGATGCTCCAATACCATACAATTTGGCCATAAATTTTTTATAACCTTCCGACTGAACTATTTCTGAAATACTCATACTCTAATAATTTAAAAATTAATGAATGATTTTATTAATACTTAATTTGAATAATTTACCTGTAAAATTTAATATACTTGCGAATCACCTTGTTCACCATCAGAAACATAGCTTCTTCCTAAATATGTTCGAACACTTCTGAACCCGATAAAACTTTTTGCTGTATCCTGATATTCATAAGTACGTGTTCCGTTTTGCATATAATACGCTATATCTTTCCATGAACCGCCACGAACGACTTTTCGTTTTTTCACAATAGGATCATCATCTGTAGCTCTATAATCTACTTCTGTATTCGCGTCATGAGTAAAGCCATAAGATGATTCTTCAAATGCTGTTTTAGTCCACTCAGCAACATTTCCAGCCATGTCATACAACCCCCACTCATTAGGTTCATAGTGTCCTACAATTACTGTATGCATACCACCATCATCGGTATAATTTCCGCGTAATGGCTTAAAATTAGCAATAAAACATCCTAAATAATTTCGTGTGTAATTACCACCCCATGGATATGGAGATGAACTTAATCCACCACGTGATGCATATTCCCATTCTATTTCTGATGGCAATCTGTAATCATGAACTTCTGGACGTCCCATTGAACGTAAAAAACCATTTTTTAATTGTGTACGCCATACATTAAACGCAACTGCTTGTTTCCATGAAACACCAACTAAAGGATAATGATCATACGCCGGATGCCAAAAATACGTTGTTGCCATTGGGTCATTATATGAATAAGTAAAATCGCTTATCCAACATAAGGTATCAGGATATATATTCAATTCCTCTTTAATTACATATGAAGATCTGTCTGATATAGGTTCTCTTGATCCATCTGCTCTAATAACTTCACCATCGTATTCACCTGTTTCGTAATTATAGGCTCTACGCTCTTCACCATCAAACTTATTTTTCTTAGCAGCTTGTTTAAAATCAACCCAATAATACTTGTAATTTAATTGTCTGACATCTATCTGACGTTTTTTAAAGAATCTTTCATCGCCTTGTAAAAACATAGAATTCAGGTATTCTCTGTTTTCTATATCATTCCAATCGATTTCCTGACTCCAGTCAATCATTTGATCCTCTTCCGGTATATCTTCTCCATATTCATCAATCATCACGAAGAATCTTTCAAAACCACCTTCATCTCGTAATGTATAATAAGCTATAGAATCACGTACCCAATTAACGAACTGTCTATACTCATTATTGGTAATCTCTGTTTCATCCATCCAAAAAGCTTGGAGAGAAACTGTTCTGTTTGTAGCTGTCATTGCCCAAGGAATGTCTTGATCACTTGGACCTATATTCAAACTACCCAATGGCATGTAAAGCATTCCAAATGGAGCCTCTGCTTGCCAAGTTGGTCTGTTTGTAACACCTGTCAATTCTCCGGTTTGATAGTCAGAACAACTACTTAAAAAAACTAGAATTAAGCTAAATAACAATAACTTTTTCATATGCACATTTTTTTTAAAATATTTTGCAAGTTAATAACATTTATTAAAAAATCTATAAAAATCTCACACTTTTATATGATTTTTTTACTTTATCTACTGTAAGGTTAAAACTATAACCAACCATAAATTCAACATTACCAGAAGATTGCGAGCGTATCTCCCCTCCTATTATATCATAAGAAAAAAATGCTCGCATACCTTCAAATTTTCTTCCTTCTCCAAATTTAACACCACAAATTAATGATATATCATTATTTGTTGTATATGATACCCCTCCAATAATTAATCTATTATATATAGTCGAAACATCAATACTCATTTGGGTATTTACTAATGTTGTTTTCACCAACATTGACGGATGAACAGTAAACATAGGGTTTGATGTTATGTAATCATACCCACTTGTAAACCAGTAATGTCTTTTATAAAAATCACTTTCTCCGTCCTCATATGTTAACTTTGGTTCATTCATCTCTGTAATTGAAAAACCTGTATATAAATTCCTCATCTTATAGTATACGCCAAAATCAATCAAAAGGTTCAGAAAATCATCCTGGCCTGATATCCGGCTATCAACATACTTATCTGTTTCACCATCAGGATATATTGGGTTTTTAATGTCCCATCCTATACTAGTTCCTCCGACTCCTATTCCCATAGATAATATACCCTGAGATAATTGTATATGATATGAGTAATTACATTTAAAATCTAATCTGTTTTCAAAACCTTGTGTTTGATTCTTTGCTGCTACTCCCACTCCACTTTTTATTGATGGTAATGGTAAACTTGAATTAAACCATACAACACTTGGTCCTGCATTTTCAGCAAATGACATATATTGCTCTCGTAAAATTAAACTTACATCTGCTGTTTCATTCATTGCTGTTTCTGCCGGATTATATGAGTTTTGATGATAATTATATAATGTACTGTTTGGGGATTGTTGTGCTTCAACAACTCCCAACACACAAAAAATATGTATGAAAAATAAAATATTTTTAACCACTACACTATATTAATTATTATTAAAAAAATTTAATCTATTTTCAAATTGTAAATAAAATAAAAATTCCAATGCAATGCAATAACATTAATTGATATTTCTCTTTTTTTATTATTTATTTTTTAACATTCGTTGAAATTCTAAATAAAAATTATGGGGGATTTCATTTCTCAATGCTTCTTCATATTCTTGTATCAAACAGGGAATAAAACGTTTATATAAAAAACCACTTGTCATTTCCAGCCACATTTTTTGTGTTTTTTTACTTTGATAAAATATCAAATCCTGGTTTAAATAATCATTGTTAACATGATATTTTGAAAAATACTGCTTTGTTTCATCTGTAATTAATTCTCCTTGTCGTTGCGATATTCCTTCTAAAACATGCCAGATTATTTGTGCGGACAAAAGTGCTGATACATCTTCTTTATCGCGATTCGGAATATATTCTGTCACAAAAAATATATTCATTTTGTCTGAAAAACCTGATTGCCAGGCAATATCACAAGATTGCATAGCTGATAAGCCGGCGGGTAGTGAATATATTGAAGCTGGTGAATCACTATAACGAATAGATGAAAGATCAAAACTTATACAATGAGAATCACGAATATGTTGCTCTACATTATAAATATTTTTTAATTCGGCTAAACGATAATGTGGATAATAATTTTCATTCATCCACTTTATTGAATCATTACTGGTGAGATATGACTGATGTGCTAAATGTGTGATTTTAATATGTGGATTTTGCTGCGTTAATGCTGAGAGAAAATTTGTGTTAGTAAATTCTTCCTGAGGTGCATAATTAATACCGGAATCAATAATTGATACTGACGGATATTCTTCTTTTGCGAGTATTTCATTACATATTTCAACAAATAAGTCATGTGTGCCTCCTACAAAAATAATGGGTTTATTATATTGCAAAAGTTGAGACAAAACATATTGTATTGCTGCTCGTGTATCATTATATGTTTTACCACAGATTATTTCTCCAAAATCTACTATTTTAATGTTTTTTTCATGTAAAACCAATCGGTTAAATTGTTTACGAATCTTCTGTGCTGATGCTGAATAGTCATGAGTATGTCCAGCTAATCTATCTTCATCACATGATATTATAAAGGCATCATAATCACTCAATTGTATGTTTTCTGAAAAAGTAACAATACATTTTTCAAAAGAATCTGATTTTCGGGAATTGTATATATATGAAGGAATAAGATAATCTAACAGGTTCATATTTTATAGTATCATTGTAATTGCCTATATATGTTTTCTGATTTTTGTACTAAAAAAAATTGTCTCAAAAAGTTATAGTACCTACATGCTGTATCCCCTTTATTTTTTGGATTTTTTCTTCTCGCCTACAATTTTATAACAATCATCAAGTGTGAGTTTTGCCGGATCTGTATCTTTTGCTATTCGATGAAATTTTCGTTTATAAAAAACGCTAGGATGTCCCCATCTGTCGAGAACTACTTTTATTTTCGGGTCTTCTTCAAAACTTTTAATGTGTCGTTTTGCATCTTGTTCCCGTTTTTGCTTAATTTTTTCAATTGCCTGTTCAAGTGTTATTTCAAATACTGAAGGGTCATTTTTCTTAAGAGATACAAATTTTGAATTATGCATAACATATGGACCAAACCTTCCAATATTTGCTGATACTTTTTTTCCCTCGAACTGACCTAATTCCCGTGGCAACTGCAATAAAAATTGTGCTTCATCACGTGTAACGGTTTCGGGTTTTTGTCCTTTTAATAAACTTACATATTTTTTGTCTTCATCATCTGATTTTCCAAGTTGTACAAAAGGACCAAACCGACCTACTCGTGCATAAATATTTTTTCCTGTTTTCTCATCAATTCCTAAAAATCTTCCTTCATTCCCCTGTTTTAACAATGCCAATGCTTTATCCAGAGTAATTGTTTCAATTAATTCATCTTTTGACAAACTGGCGAATATTGGTTTTTCCTCTGATTCAGAATCTCCCAACTGAACCATTGGTCCGAATCGTCCAATACGAACAGAAACCTGCTTGCCGGTTTTGGGGTCAACTCCCAAAATTCGCTCACCATCTCCTCGTTCTGAATGTTCTAATGTTTTTTCTACAGTTGGATGAAACGATGAATAAAATGCGGTTATCATTTTTTGCCAATCTTCATTTCCTTCAGCAATTTTGTCAAATTGTTCTTCTACTTTAGCTGTAAAATTATAATCTAATATATACTCAAAGTGTTTTTTTAAAAAATCGGTAACCACCATTCCAATATCGGTTGGAAACATTTTTGATTTTTCGGCACCATAATTTTCATCTTTTTCTGAAAAAACTATTTCATTATTGTGCAAAACAATTTGATGTGCCTTTCTTTTTTTGCCGGGTCTGTCTTCTTTAATCACATATCCGCGTTTCTGAATAGTTGATATAGTTGGTGCATACGTAGATGGTCGACCAATGCCTAATTCTTCTAATTTACGAACCAAACTTGCTTCTGTATACCGTGGCGGATGTTGTGTGAATTTTTCATATGCTACAATTTTATCTATATCTAAGCTATCATTCTTTTTTACCGGTGGTATAATACTGGAAGTAAACCTATCTTCATTTTCATCATCAAAAGATTCGGTATATGCCTTCAAAAAACCATCAAATGTAAGTATTTCACCTTTTGCTTGAAATTGATATGAATTGTGTGGTGTTGAAATAGAAAGCACTGTTCGTTCTATTTGTGCATCAGCCATCTGTGATGCCATTGTGCGTTTTCGAATTAATTCATATAAACGCTGTTCATCAGCATTTGATGATACCTGCACATTAGTAATATATGTAGGCCGTATTGCTTCGTGTGCCTCTTGGGCTCCTTTTGATTTGGTAGCATACGTTCGTGTTTTTGCATATTTTTCACCATATTCATCAACAATACATTGTTTAGTACTTTGTATAGCAGAATTTGATAAATTTACCGAATCGGTACGCATATATGTTATATGTCCTGCCTCATATAAACGTTGTGCTACCGACATTGTTTTGGATACTGAAAAATACAACTTTCTACTTGCTTCTTGTTGCAAGGTCGAAGTTGTAAAAGGTGCAGCCGGTGTTTTCTTTGCTGGCTTTTTTTCTATATCTTTTACAAAAAAATCAAACTCTTTACATGAATTCAAAAACTGTTCTGCTTCTTTTTGGTGTTTAAATCTATGATTCAAATCTGCTTCCAAAACAGATTTTTTTCCATTTTGATTAATACTAAAAAAAGCTGATAATCGATATGAAGATTGCGGTGTAAACTGTAATATTTCACGTTCTCGTTCAACAATAATTCTTACAGACACAGATTGCACTCTTCCGGCAGATAAAGATGGTTTTACTTTTTTCCATAACACAGGAGATAATTCAAAACCTACTATTCGATCAAGAATTCTCCGTGCTTGTTGAGCATCAACAAGAGACATGTCTATATCTCGTGGGGTTTCTATCGCATTTACTATAGCATCTTTGGTTATTTCATGAAATACAATACGTTTTGTATTATGCTTTTTTAATCCTAAGACTTCATATAAATGCCATGCAATAGCTTCTCCTTCACGATCCTCATCCGATGCTAACCAAACCGTTTCTGAGTTTTTTATCTGTTTTTTTAAATCAGATACAACCTTTTTTTTATCGGAGGATATAATATAATCAGGCTTAAAATTCTTTTCTATGTCAATCCCCATTCCTTTTTTAGAAAGATCTCTTACATGACCATAACTAGATTTAACCATGTATTTTTTTCCCAAAAACTTCTCAATTGTTTTTGCTTTTGCAGGAGACTCGACTATAACTAAATTATCTGCCATGTTGTTTTTTTATTTTTATGTAATTCTGCAAAAATATAAAAATTGATTACATTTTTTTATAAAATGAAGAAAAACAAATATTCTAAAAAAATTATTCTTGCATTTTTAAATATTATTTTAAAGCTTTTTCGTATTTTTGAAAAATAATTCGAATCATTCAACATGCATAAAAATAGTTTAAAAAAAATTTTCATATTCCTTTGGTCATTCTTTATTGTGTCTATAATAGGAATTATTCTTTTATTTACCTTTATTGCAAATGGTAAACTTGGCTTTATGCCAACTATTGAAGAGTTAGAAAATCCCAAAACTGCTTTAGCAACAGAAATTATATCTGCAGATAGTGTTGTTTTAGGCAATTTTTTCAATGAAAACAGAGTGGAGGTACGCTTTGATAGCATTAATCCTCACATTATTGATGCTCTTTTAAGCACCGAAGATATTCGTTTTTACACTCACTCAGGGATTGATTTTAAAGCTCTTAGCAGGGTCGCTTTTAAAACAGTAGTACAAGGTAAAAAAAGTTCTGGTGGTGGTAGTACTATTTCACAACAACTAGCAAAACTTTTATTCCCTCGCGAACGATTTTCGTCATCATATGAAATTGCTATCAGAAAATTCAGAGAATGGGTTATCGCTGTAAAACTTGAAAAAGCATATACTAAAGAGGAGATTATTACCCTATATCTCAATAAATATGATTTTTCTCATAATGCTAATGGCATAAAAATAGCTTCTGAAGTTTATTTTAATAAAGATCAACAAAATCTACACATTCAAGAAGCGGCAATGCTTATTGGCATGCTCAAAAATTCTTCTCTGTTTAATCCTGTCAGATTTCCTGATACAACTATTCACCGCAGAAACGTTGTTTTACATCAAATGCTTCGAAATGACGTTATAAGTCAATATGAATTTGATTCTTTAAAACAACTTCCTCTCAATATTAATTTTCATCGACGAAATCATAATTACGGTTTAGCTCCATATTTCAGAGAATGGCTCCGAACCTCCTTAAATGCGGACAAACCGGACAAAAACAACTATTGGAGTTATGAAATGTACAAATTAGATTCAATTCGGTGGAATGAAGATCCAATATATGGTTGGTGCAATAAAAACCAAAAAGCTCCCAACGTTTTTTACGACATCTACAAGGATGGTTTAAAAATATACACAACCATTGATTCGCGTATGCAAAAACATGCTGAAAAAGCAATGAAAAAACATATGGGAGAAACTATTCAACCTGCTTTTGACAAAGAAAACAGGAACAACTCTCAAGCTCCGTTTTCGTATGATATTCCATCTTCTCTCTACAAATCAAGAATTCAAAATGCTATTAAACAGTCTGACAGATACAGAGCTCTTAAAAGACAATCTCCCTCTTGGAAAGAGGTTCTCGATATTTTTAACACGAAAGTTCCTATGAGACTTTTTTCATGGGATGGCGAAATTGATACGGTGATGTCTCCGCTGGACTCTATTTTATATATGAAAAAATTTCTCCGTTCTGGTCTCCTTTCTATGGAACCGGGCTCCGGACATGTTAAAGCATATGTTGGGGGGATTAATTATAAATATTTCAAATATGACCATATAATGCAACAACGTCGCCAGGTTGGTTCTACATTTAAGCCTTTCTTGTACACTTTGGCTATGCATGAGGGTATGTCGCCTTGCAAACAGTTTGCTAATGTTCCTACTTCTTTTTATATAAATGACACTGTATGGACTCCTGCAAATGCAGATGACCATCGTGCTGGCAAAATGGTAAGTTTGGCGTGGGCATTGGCTACCTCAAATAATTATATTTCGGCAAAACTTATGCAACTTCTCCAACCTCAACCGGTGATTGATATGGCTCATCAAATGGGAGTCAAAACTCATATTGACCCTAATCCTTCTATTTGTTTGGGTGTTGCTGATTTATCCTTATACGAAATGGTGGGGGCTTATGGTACTTTCCCGAATCAGGGTATTTATACACAACCGTTATTTGTTACTCATATTGAGGATAAACACGGACAAGTTATTTCAACCTTCTCTCCGAAACAAAATGAGGCGATTAGTGAAGAAACGGCATATACAATGGTAAATCTTTTGGAAAATGCGGTAAATATGAGAGGGGGTACCAGTATTGCTCTGCGTTTCAGACATGACATTCAGGTGCCTCTAGCCGGTAAAACCGGAACTACAAATGACCACTCTGATGGCTGGTACATCGGATTTACTCCGGAGCTTGTTACCGGTATTTGGGTTGGTGGTGAAGAACGTAGCATCAGATTTCGCAGTTTCCGATATGGTCAAGGAGCTCGTATGGCTTTACCTATGTTTGCCCATTATATAGAAGATGTAATTGCTGACTCTACTGCTCTTGGGTATCATCCGTGGCAAGATTTTGAACATCCTTCTCACATGGATAGACGTGATAATATTTGTGATGACCAAACAATTAGGCGATTTGGTATTGTTCGTGAAGAAGAGGAAAAAGAAAATGGAGACGATAATAATTCTAATCAGAATTATTCTGATTTGTTTTATTAAATAATGAAATCTGATTTTTTCTATTTACAACAGTGTCGTCTTCTTCACGCAAAATCGCCTCATAAAATCGGTACGGATGCTGTGATGTTGGGTGCATTCACACAACATGATACTCCTCTGCGAATATTGGATATTGGCACCGGAACCGGTATTATTGCGGTTATGATGGCTCAAAAATACCCCACAGCATCAATTGATGCTCTGGATATTTGCAAAGATGCATATAATGAGGCCTCCGAGAATTTCGAAAACACTCCGTGGAATTCCCGTCTCAATTGCTATCTACAAGATGCATACAGTTTTTGTTGTCAGACGTCAACCTCGTATGATATTATTGTTTCGAACCCGCCGTTTTTTCATAATTCCTTATTATCGAAAAAAACAGAAAAAAATAATGCTCGTCACAGTCTTTCTCTCAGTCCCGAAACAATAATAGATGCAGCGGCTTCATGTATTTCGCAAAAAGGTATTTTTTCGGTTATCATCCCCTACTCCGACATTCACCGATATTGTGTATATGCACAATCTCATCAGTTATTTCTCATACATTCTCTTGTAATCTCTCCCTTTGCCAACAGTGAACCAAACCGGGGTATTCTCATATTTTCGCCGACATACAAAGCTTTTTCAAAAGATTTTTTATGGATTTATAATGATGATAATACATATTCAGAAAAACATACGGCACTAACAAAACCGTTTTTAACACATTTTTAATACTTTTGTATGTATGTTAATTAATGGTATTCTTATAGGTTTAGCTTCGTTTGTTATTACCGGAATTTTTCACCCGGTAGTTGTGAAACTTGAGTATCATTATGGCACAAAATCCTGGATATGGCTATGCATTCCGGGAATAATTGCACTTATCATTTCTTTATTCACGAGCACAATTATTTCAATATTATTAGGTGTGCTTTCTTTTGCCCTGTTTTGGTCATGTATTGAAATTTTCAAACAACGTACTCGTGTATTGCAGGGACGAGCACGAAAAAATCCGAACCGAAGTTATGAATGAATGTATACTTTTTAATACGGAAATTAATATAAGTGGACTAATTGTGGGTTTATACAGTTTTGTAAACATTATTGTTGCCCGAAAACTGTGCATAATCGGCGAATATTATTTTACGAAAAAAATATGGATTGCATTTCTCATTTTCGGACTCATCTGTATTCTTTTTTCTCTGTTTTGCGATTCAATTATTGTAAGTACAATATTAGGTATTACAGGATTTACGTATCTTTGGGGAATTCACGAAGTGATTGAACAAGAAGAACGGGTCAACAAGGGGTGGTACCCGAAAAATCCTAAAAGAACAAAATTATGATTCCTTCTGATTTTTTAATACATAAATACAATCAACAAATTCCGCGATACACAAGTTATCCGCCGGCAAATTATTTTATTCCGCAATCAAAAAAAACATTCTTGCAGGAAGTTGAGCGTTCAAATTCTGCGAAACCGGACAATATCTCAATTTATATTCATATTCCGTTTTGTTCACAACAATGTTGGTATTGTGGCTGTAACTCATCGGTGTGCACACAAACTGATATTGTTGAAACCTATTTAAACAGTCTGCATGCAGAAATTTCATCTATTATCGGATTACTGGATTCATCACGAAAAATAAGCCAGATACATTTTGGCGGGGGAACGCCGTCGTTGCTAAACAGTGCTCAAATTGAAAAAATTTTGCATATATTTTCCGAGAAATTTACCTATACCGATTCTGCTGAAATTGCCATAGAATGTAATCCTGCTGATTTGTCTTTTGATTATATTTCGAATTTAATTCAGTTGGGAATAACCCGCATCAGTATGGGTATTCAGGATTTTGATCATACAATTCTTACTGCGGTTAACCGAAAACCATCACGCATCCCCGTTTCTGAACTACAAAACCATATTCAATCGCTCGGTGCTCAGGTTAATTTCGATTTTATGTACGGACTTCCGCACCAAAGCCGCAATTCGTTTACTAAAACCATACAAGAAGCGGTAACACTTCGCCCCGATCGCTTAGTTACGTTCTCGTATGCACATTTGCCATCGATAAAAAAACATCAGCAAAAAATTGACCGTTTACCAATGGCAAGCGGAAAAGAAAAAATTCAAATGCTCTACGATGCCTACCACAGCTTAACAAACGCCGGATATACTGCTATCGGATTAGACCACTTTGCATTGCCCGATGACAGTCTCAGCCTGGCTGTACAAGATGGTGATTTACACCGTAATTTTCAGGGATACTGTTCCACCGAACAAACCGGACAAGTATATGCTTTTGGGGCATCGGCAATTACGCAATTAAGTCATTCTTTTTTTCAAAATACACGGAATTACAAAGACTACATTTCGGGTATTAATACACAAAAAACGGCACTAGAATCAGGATATGTTGTGTCGGAAGATGAACAGTTAGTATCTTCGGTTATTGAATCAATTTTATGCAACCAAATTGTAAATTGGGAACATATTGCTCATACACATAATCGGACGCTGTCCTCAACAAAAGCTTTTTTCGACTTTTCTCGTAATGCTGTGTCCGAACTCATTTCCGATAATTTAATAGAAGAAACAACATACGGATACCGCGTATGCGAACAAGGAAAATTTTTCCTGCGAAATATTGCGGCTGCATTCGACCCAAATATGTATAGTCAAAACACAAAAACTTTTTCCAGTTCAGTATGAAACAGCCACGAATCGCAATAATCGGAGCCGGACTAACGGGACTTTCTGCCGGTTTTTTTCTTTCAGAAAAAGGATTACAGGCAGATATTCTGGAACAAAAAGACCATATCGGCGGTGTTATGCAATCCAAAACCGAACAGGAATTTACCTATGAATCAGGACCGAATACCGGTGTGTTAAATAATATGTATATTGAAGAATTATTTCAAAAATTGCATCCTGATTGTAAACCGGCAATTGCATCGGAACAAGCAAAAAAACGTGTAATTCTGAAAAACAAAAAATGGCACCCGCTCCCGTCTAATTTTTCAACTGCTGTTTCTACCCCGTTATTTAGCCTCAAAGACAAATTCCGGATATTGGGAGAACCGTTTCGAAAAGCAGGCACAGACCCACACGAAAATCTTCGTTCTTTGGTACAGAGACGACTCGGTAAATCTTTTCACGATTACGCAGTCGCTCCGTTTGTAAATGGTGTATTTGCCGGAAATACCGAAGAAATTATTCCGAAATATGCCTTACCAAAACTGTACAATTTAGAACAAGAATACGGCAGCTTTATAAAAGGAAGCATACAAAAACATAAAAACCAAGCTCATTCTTCGGAAGCAAAACCATCAAAAAATATTTTTTCCTGCACAGGCGGATTTTCACAATTTATTTCCGCATTAGCAAAAAATCAGAACACTACGATTCATACCGGATGTGCTCATATTTCAATTGTACCGCTAGAAAATACGTATGTAATTTCATGGCAGGAATGCGACAATACAAAACGAGAAGAAATATATGACAAAGTTATTCTCACAATTCCGGCATATGCACTTGAACCCACCTGTTCATTTTTATCGGATTCGGAACGGGAAATTTTCAATTTTATCCCCTACGCTCCTGTAGTACAGGTTTCATTGGGGTTCAATAATTGGGACGGGATAAACATTCAGGCATTTGGCGGACTCTGTCCTCCCAAAGAAAAACGAAATATTCTTGGTGTATTGTTTATGTCGAGCATGTTTGCAGACAAAGCCCCTAAGGGCGGAGCTCTTTTGGCTGCTTTTGCCGGCGGACGACTAAACCCGGAATTGTGCGAACTCACAGACGAAGAAATAACAAGCACAAACGGGGCCAGGTGACCATTGGAATGCGCGGCGGCACTTACGGCCAGTGGATACGCGGCACTGTAGGGGCGGCCATAAGCATCCGGCAACACGGACTGTGCAACCTCAACAAACGATGTGGCAAACGGCGGGGCATCGGCCTCGGGCGTGAGCCGCAGGAGCATCCGATGCACAGCGCGCGCCAGGGCAGCCACGTACGCATCGCGGCAGGTGTCGGGAAGCGTATGCGCCACAGCCAGATCTAACGCCGGGGCCGAAGCGGAGGCCGCACCAGGCAGCGCACGCACCACGCGAACCGTTACTGAATCGGTGGGGCGCGCCTCGGTGTTCGGCGGAAGCGCCACGCGAGCGGGAGCCCCGGTCTCGGCCAAACAAAATACATCATTAAACGCCAGCCGGGCCGTTATCGCAACGCCATGCGGAAGCCCAGCAAACAGCGCAAACCCCTCGCTGTAGTGCGTATGGTCGGCCTGCACAGCCAGCGGAGCCTGCTGATAGATGGCCGTAGGAGCTTCAGCATCTGCATCGAAGTGCTCGGCAAAAAGCGCACGGGCGGCATCCACC
>JAWOEL010000071.1:0-2755 GCA_046482735.1 Bacteroidales bacterium
GAATATTGGTACAATCAACAATTTGCTGTTCGCGGTGGCTATTTTCATGAATCAGAAACAAAAGGGAATCGTAAATATTTTACCATCGGAGCCGGACTAAGACTTAATGTTTTTGGATTAGATTTTTCATATTTAATTCCAACACAAGGAACAAATTCTCCATTGGCTAACACATTCCGATTTTCTCTTACTTTCGATTTTGAAGGATTAGCTGAAGAAAACAAAGAAGATACCTCTATGAAGTAATTTGCCGATAATAAATTGTTTGTCAATACATATCATAATTTATATGATATTATAGCACAGGTCAATTAAAACAGACATATGAATAATATTCGAATAGGTCACGGTTTTGATGTTCATAAATTAGCTCCTGATATACCATTTATTCTGGGTGGAGTATCTATCCAACATTCAAAAGGCATGGTTGCTCATTCAGATGGTGATGTGCTATTGCACGCCATATGCGATGCCCTTCTAGGAGCAGCATCTCTACGCGACATTGGATACCACTTTCCCGATACTCACAAATCATTCAAAAATATTGATAGCAGAAAACTACTCCAACAAACAAAACAACTACTTACAGACAATAATTACAAAATTGGTAACATTGACTCGACCGTGTGCTTAGAAAAACCAAAACTACTCCCCTACATTCCTTTTATGCAACAAAATATTGCAGAAGATTTAGACATTGACATTCAACATGTTTCAGTAAAAGCAACAACCACAGAAACACTTGGTTTTGTCGGCAGAGAAGAAGGAATTTCGGCACATGCTGTTACTCTTATTTACTCTCTCTAATTACAGTACCATACATTACTACATTTCGTAAATTTTCAAGTACTAAAAAATCATGTTCTATATTCAAATGATTTGTAGTATCTTTATCATAATTTTATTATATATTTTTTTAGTTATTTATACATATGAAAAACACATGCTTTTTTGCACTGCTTATCGGTATTTGTTTATTCACACTCACTATTTCGGCTCAGGAAACATTTACGCACACAAAGCGTGCTAAATATATTTTTAGTTTTGCAAAATACGTTACCTGGCCGGAAAATACTAAAGATTATTTTAGTATTGCTATCATAGCACAAGATTCATTATTATATTACAAACTCAAACAAGAAGCCGACCACACCCAAACACTCCATGAAAAACCAATAGATATTAAAATTTTTAATACTATAGACGATATAACGCCATCAGATATTCTATTTATAAAAAATTCGGGAACTAGTAATATAGAACTCGTTAGAGAAAAAATCACTCACACTCACACGCTTTTGTTAACAGAAAATTTTCCCTTTCGCAAATCAATGATTAACTTCATTGTAGCACATGGCAAACGAAATTATGAAATAAACTTAGAAGCACTGGAAAAAGCAAATCTCACTATTCATCCTCTACTTATAGCTAATGCCATAAAAACAAAAGAAAACTGGGAAAAACTCTATGAGCAAACAGAACAAAAGCTTGTTCAAGAACAAACAAAAACTGAAGCTCAGACAAAGCTCATACAATCACAAAGCACGAAAATAAAAGAAAAAGAAAAACACATTACACATCTGCAAGACTCTATACAAAACCAGCAAAAAGCACTCACACGACTCAACAATAACATTTCATTACAACAACAAAAATTACAAAAAACACTTATTGAAATAGCGAACCGACGAGAAAAAATTGACATACAAAAATTACAACTCGATAAACTCAGCGAAAACATTTCTGAACAACAAAAAGTCCTGCATAAACAATCGGACAAACTACATACTCAAGACAAAAAAATTGTTTCACAATTCGACACCATTCAGCATCAAAATATGCTGATAATTATTTTTTCGATATTCCTCATTATTATATTAATCCTTGCATTTATAGTTTACAAGCAATTCAAAATAACACAAAAAATAAACAGCAAACTACATTCAAAAAACATAAAACTCGAAAATCAGAAAAATAAAATAGCTAAACAACATACACAAATTACAGATAGCATAACATATGCACAAAGAATTCAGCAGGCAATTCTCCCCCCACATAATATTATCTCAAAAACTATATCCGATTATTTCATATTACTAAAACCCCGAAGCATTGTAAGTGGCGACTTTTACTGGATGACCGAGACAAAAGACCTGCTTATTTTTTCAGCAGCAGACTGCACAGGGCACGGTGTTCCCGGTGCATTTATGAGTTTACTCGGAATAACGTTTTTACAGGAAATTGTACACGAAAAAAAAATCACCTCACCAGATGCTATTCTTACCAAATTACGAACAAAAATTATTCATTCAATCAATAACCAAGAATCAAAAGAGGAGCACAAAGACGGCATGGATATGGCAATATGCACTTTAAACAAACAGGACTACACCATATCATATGCCGGGGCATATAACCCCTTATATATTATAAAACACAATGGTGAACTCGAAGAAATAAAAGCAGACAAAATGCCCGTTGGTTTATCACCAAAAAATGATATCCCATTCACTATACACAAAAGAAAACTTGAAATGCATGATTGCTTATACATGTTTTCTGATGGATACGTCGACCAATTTGGTGGACCAAAAAACAAAAAATTCATGTCCGGAAATTTCAAAAAACTTCTGCAGTCTATACACAAAGAACCAATGGAAACACAAAAAAAGATATTACAAACAACTATTGAAGAATGGATGGGTGATACAGAACAAATAGACGATATAGTAATAATGGGGCTCAAATATAATTC
>JAWOEL010000074.1:0-17687 GCA_046482735.1 Bacteroidales bacterium
GTTCTTTGTTTTTGGTTCGTGTTTCATTGACAGAGATTAACTTCGTTGAGCTCCACTGCGTTTCGGTTGCCACGCTCCACTTCGTTACACTCGCAATGACTCGATTATGTTTACATTATTCTTTGTGGTAATATGGATAAATGAGCTACAAAAAAGTCTTCAGTTTGAATTTTGTTTTGTAATTCGTAAAAAAAAAGTAAAAAATATTTTTCAAGTACTGAGTGATTTTTGCGAAGAATATCTATACATTCTGTAGTTGCTGATGGAATTCCTTTGCGAAGAATCATACGATTAAGCACTTTTTGTATACCGTTTATTGAACCATAGTTTTGTAGCCAATTGTAGTATATAATAGGTGGGACTATACGTTGTGCACGTTGTGGAAGAATAGCAATATATTTTTGTAATACTGTGTAAACATGCGAAATGTAGATGTTTTTAGGTATATGTGTGAATTGCTGCCAATGGAGAGATAAAAAATAATCAAAGATAATGTCAACTATGATTCCCGAGTATTTCCCGTAGCTTGTGATAAAGAATTTTTTACAATCTTTTACAATAGGAGAAGTGTCGGTATATGAATCTATGTACCGATGTAGTAAAACTCCGGTTTGCACGTCGTACGGATACATTGTAAGATTTCTACCTTTTACGAAATCACCGACAAAGTTTCCCGTAAGGATTAATTCATTTGTACCTGATAATAATGAATGAGATAAATAATTCATATTAGGTGTTTTTTATAGCATCGTGTATACTTTTCATAAGTATGTTGTGGTCTGTTGGCGAAAAAGAAACTGATATCGGGAGTACATACACGGCATCAGTATAGTGAGTAATGGTATGTTCCAGTAATTTGTACATGTCTTTTTCTGTTGTAATAATAATAGCGTTTAATTCGTGAGCTTGATTGCTTATAGATTGTATATCGGTAGATGAATAATTATGATGGTCTGGATATTCGCAATGTGTAATATCTTTTTGTGTGAATGATTGTATATATGTTTTCATAGGAGTAGCCTGAGCAATGCCTGTAAGTAATAATATGTTGTTATTGTGAGAAATCAGCTCAGCAATGGTTATTTCTGTATTATTTTTGATGTGATAGGGGGTGCCGTACGAAATGTGTGAAAATAGTATATATTGATTCGGATGTACTTGTAAAGATGTTGAAAGATGATTTTTTTCTGTATCAGAGATTGTCTGCGGACATTTTGAAACAATAATAACATCGGCTCGCTTGCGAGCATATGCTCCTTCACGCATACGTCCGGCCGGAAACACAGAGTCGGAAGTGAGAGGTCTGGTATAGTCAATTAATAAAATAGTGAGATGTGGTTTTATGTGTCGGTGTTGGTATGCATCATCTAAAACAATGACGTCTGTGTCCGGAAATTGACGTAAAATTTGTTGTGCCCCGTATACTCGGTTTTCACATACAGCAACTGCAATATCCGGAAACTTTTGGTGATACATGTATGATTCATCTCCCAATGCACTGGGAGATGGGCATTGTAATGTGTCAATATATCCTTTAGTTGCACGTTTATAACCTCTACTCAAAATTGCACAGTTATGTTTTTTATGTAGTGCCGATACAATGTAATGAACGTGTGGTGTTTTTCCTGTTCCGCCTACCGTAATATTTCCTATTGCGATTACTGTTTTTGCACAACTTGTTTGCGGTAAAATGTGTGTATCAAACAGTTTGTTCCGTATTAAAGTTATGCACCAATATAGAGCAGAAAAAGGAAATAATAAAACACGTATAATTGACATACCTTTTATTCTATTCGTAAAACGTAAGGATATTGTACATATATACCTTCTTTTTGAGGTATAGATTTTGAAATAGTATTGAGCATTGTTCCGGACTCTTCACCAAATATTTGTTGAACAAAAGAGAACACATGTTCCTCTGAATCAAAAAATGATTGTGAAAGTTCTTTAAACATGTCCGGTTTTTTAGGAAATATTTCTATTGTATAATCATCACGTATTTCAGCATTGTGTGCCGCAATTTCTATGGCATCGGATATGGTGCCTAATGTGTCTACAAGTCCTAAGCGGAGAGCATCGGTTCCGCTCCAAATGCGACCCTGAGCTATACTATCTACAAATTCATCAGAAAGATTTCTGCCTTGAGCTACCCGATTTTTAAAAGTAGTATAAATATCATCTATTCCGTTGGTTAGTACAGTATATTCACGTGGCGAAATAGAACGGAACGGAGAACCAAAATCAGAAAAATTATGTGTTTTTACTGTATCAAAAGAGATACCTAATTTGTCGATAGTTTGGTCTGCTCGAACCAACATACCAAAAACGCCAATAGAACCGGTTAATGTGGAGTGTTCTGCAACTATTGTATGTGCAGGTGTAGCAATGTAATACCCACCCGAAGCTGCATATGTTCCCATTGATACAATAAGAGGTTTTTCTTGTGCAGCTAAGTGAACCTCGTGCCAGATAATATCTGATGCAAGAGCAGAGCCACCACCCGAATTGATTCGCAGTACTATCGCTTGTATTGTTGTGTCTTTTCGTAATGAGCGAATAATGTGGGCATATGATTTTTCACCTATCGATGTGTCATCTCCTTTTCCCATATCAATAGTTCCTTCAGCGAGAACTACAGCAATTTTTTGTTTTGTATTTTTTTTCACAACTGCCGGTAGGTTTTTTTGTTGTGAAATGTGTGTCATGTATTGAACTAAAGGTATTTGTGGTATATCTTTTATGTGTGAATCAGTATAGTGTTTTTTTATAAACGAAATGAATGAGTCAAAATACATTACAGAATCAACAAAATTATGTTTACGTGCTGTTTCTGCATTCCAAATTGTTAAGTTATTGGCATAGTATGACAAATCATGTGTTATGTGTGGACGTGACGAGCGTATTGTTTCGTTAATATGACCCCATATGTTTGAAATGTAGGCGTGTATTTGTTTTCTGTTTTCGGTACTTAATGAGTCTAGAACTAAACTTTCTGCAGCACTTTTGTATTTGCCCGTTCGAATAAGTATTGGTTCGATTCCAATTTTTTGTAATAAATCTTTGAAAAACAGAGTTTGAGATGAAATTCCTTTTAGTTCAAACATTGCCTGCGGATGTATACATATAGTATCGGCGATAGATGACAATAGATATGATTTTTGAGAATAACTATCTGCATAAGCATAAATAGGTTTACCACTTTTTTTAAATTTTTTGAGTGCTTTTCGTATTTCAAAAATCGAGGTATATTCAGCTTGCATAATACCGGGTTGAATAATTATACCAATAATTGATTCATCTTTTTCTGCTGCTGTAATGCTTCTGCACATATCGGTAAGACCTATAGTAGATGCTTTTTGCGAGGGAAGTATATCTTCAAAGGGATTAATATGCGTTTTTTCTGTTATGCGTTTGTTCAAATTAAGTACTAAGAAAGAACTGTCTTGTACTGAAACATGTTTATTTGTAATATCTGTAACGACCGAAACAGAACCGGCAATAACTGAAACAATTATAATAACAATAGCGGTTATGCCCAAAAATGAACCTAAAAATGTAGCAAATACGTATTTTAAAAACTTTTTCATGTTAATTATTTTATGGATTTTTGTATTACTGTTATGATGAACATAATTGAATATACTAAATTACAAAAGAAAACCTAAATATGTATACAATGCATTCATTAATTTTATTATTAGGAGGTAACAAGGGCAATACCGAAAAAATATTTCGTTCTGCTCTCACAAAACTTTCTGAATGTGTTGGAACTGTACAGCAATCATCAAGTCTGTACAGTAGTGAGTCATGGGGGTTTTTTGCAGATTCCGCATTTTTAAATCAAGTACTTATGGTATATACACATCTTTCAGCAGATGAGGCTTTACAAGAGTGTTTGCGTATAGAAACAGAATTGGGTCGTGAACGTACGTGCAGTTTAGAATATGAATCTCGTAGTATTGATATTGATATTTTGTTTTATGATTCGGAAGTTGTCGACAAACCGCATTTAACGATACCGCATCCACATATTCAGCACCGACGCTTTACATTGGAGCCTTTGGTGGAATTAATACCAAATTTTGTTCACCCGGTCTTGAATCAAACCACTACGGAACTTTTACAAAATTGTACCGACTCATTATGGGTGCATAAAGTGGCACCTAAAACGTTTTAAAACCGATTATCTCACGAACTTCTTTAAGCGTTTTCGAAGCACTTTCACGAGCTTTATCGGTTCCCATAGCTACAATTTTTTTAAGATATTCAGTATCATTTTTTATAGCATCAATTTTTTCTTTGAACGGTGTGGTAAATCCGATAATATCTTCTGCCAGTTGTTTTTTCATATCGCCATAGCGGATAGAACAATCTGCATATGCCTGAGTGAAGAATTCAACTGTTTCTGGCCGAGAAACCACATTCATAAGTGTAAAAAGATTTTGTATAGGTTCGGTTGGTTCTGAATGTGGTTTTTGTGGACCACTGTCGGTTACTGCCCGCATTACTTTTTTACGAATAGATGTGGCATCTTCATATAAATAAATACCATTACCATCGCTTTTTCCCATTTTTCCGGAACCATCCAGTCCGGGTATCTTTATTAAATTTTCACCGAAATTAAATGGATGAGGATCGGGGAAGCACGATACGTTGTACATATTATTGAAGCGACGTGCATATTTTCGTGCAATTTCCACGTTTTGTTCCTGATCTTTACCTACGGGTACCTGGGTTGCTTTGTGTATAATTATATCAGCTGTTTGCAATACCGGATAGGTGAGTAATCCTGCATTGATGTTTCCGGGTTGGGCACGTATTTTATCTTTAAATGTTGTTGTTCGTTCCAGCTCTCCCACGTACGAATTCATGTTTAAGAGTAAATATAATTCTGCTATTTCCGGAACTTCGCTTTGTATGTAGAGTGTAGCCTTTTCCGGGTCTATACCACAGGCTAAATATTCAGCTAAAATCTGAGTTACATTTGTGTGTAAATCTTCCGGTGTTGGATGGGTTGTTAGCGAGTGCCAATCTGCAATAAAGAAAAAACAATTGTATTGTTCTTGCATTGCTATAAAATTTTGTACTGCACCAAAATAATTACCTAAGTGCAAATTTCCTGTTGGTCTTATTCCGCTTAAAACTGTTTCCATTGTATTGAGTGTCTGTTTTGTGTAATTTATAATAAATGAGATGTGTTTAAGTTTCCTAAACTTATGGTTATCATTCGTTTTATTTGAGTTCGTTCTACTTTTGTTGCTACTTGTAAGTGAATATTATATACGCTTATAACTGATTCTTTTGAACGAATTTCTCCAATTTTTAATACGTCCGAATTTAATATGCCATATTCACGACTGATGTTTTTACTGAAAAGAGCATCCGGATAATCTTGCAAAACCTCATAGTCATATGTTCCTTGTAAGTCGTAAATGTTAGCAATTTCGTCTATTGTAAGTACTTGCAGGTTCTCTAAACCATCAATATTGAGTGTGAACCAGTCATATACATTTTGATCTATAATGCATCGGTTAAGGTTGTCTTTGCTTAAAATACGTGCGTTATTTATTATTGCTCGACCATAATGGCTTGTGTCAAAGTAATATAATGTGTCGTATGTAATGGCATAGCGTAAACTGGCACCACCAATTATTTTACGTAATTTCGGGTAAAAGTGAAACGAGTTGTATGTGCGTAATACGATTGCAAAATTGCAGGCAAAAAGTAAAGAATGCAATGGTGTATCGAAAATAACAAAACCACCGTCTCCGGTACTGATGTATTGCTCTTCAATTTCTTTTTTTGTATATTTTTGAAAGAAAAATGCATGATTTCGAAAGCATAGTTCTATTGTTTCAACAAATAATATTTTGAATAAAAATGGAACTAATGTTTGTTCAAAATCTTCGTAAGAACTGTACTTGTATATATCAATACCCAATACCGATTTTCGGGTCATTGAGCCGTAGTCAACATAGCTTTGTAGTTTTTTGAGTAAATCTTCTTCTTTGGGAATAAGGTTTACTTTTTCATACACATATCGATCTTCGGAATCTTCAATGATTCGCATCATTTTTTCATAATCGAAAGTTCGTACAATTTTATCCATAAGCCGAATTTATTTTACAAATGTATGGTATTTCATATAAAATAGTTGAAGATACAATATATTTTTATTTTTTAGTGTGAAAAAAGTGTTGTTTTGTATAGTAGTACCGCAATTAGTTCAGATTTTTTTTGTCACAACCTGTTTGTGAAAAAAGTTAAAACAGTACTATAAATGCGAACAAAATGGTACTAACTTTTTTTGAATAAAATTATATACAGTAATTTGATTTGTGTTGCAATCTTTTGCTATAGGTGTAATCAGAAAATTTTGTATAAATTGTATATGCGGATATATAAAAAAGCTGATTCCCAAGATATATTTTCAAATAGTAGTTTGCTATTAAAAAAATATAATGCAGAGAATCAACTTTTTATATTAATATGAACAACTTAAATTAGTTTAATAAAGCGTATTACATACCAAATGCATAATAAAATGTACCCGGAGCATCGGGGTATGTGCCTTCAATTAAAACACCTCCTTTTTGTGTAGCCATTAATTCAGTAAACTGTTCAACATCTTGAATAGCAATATTATTTAATTTTGTTATAATAAAGCCATTACGCATAGACGTATGTTTTTGAATAAGTCCCTGAGAAATATCAGTAACTTGAATACCATGTGTAAGTTGTAGTTCTGATAATTCACTCGAACTAAGTTTTTTGAGAGAAATTCCTAAACTAGTTTGCACATCATCGTTTGATGGTTTTCGCGTTAATGATGTGTTTCCCTCTTTGTTTGTAAGTGTTACATCTAGAATTTGTTCTGTTCCATTTCGGTTGATGGTAACAGTAATAACATCGCCGGGTGAGCGTCGTCCTATTATTTCCTGAACCTCGGAAGTTGAATTGACCGTAATGTCATCTATTGCAATAATAACGTCGTTTTTTTCTATACCGGCTTTAGCAGCTGCACCGGTTTCTAAAACATCGGCAATATAGACTCCATTATTTACGTCAAGTTGTTTTTCTTTAATTAATTTTGAATTTATATCACGAATAGAAACCCCTATAAAACCACGTTGTACAGCACCATATTTTTTAAGGTCATATATTACTTTAGTTACTATATTAGCCGGAACCGCAAAACCATATCCGGAATATGCCCCTGTAGGACTTGCTATTGCCGTGTTTATGCCAACTAAGTCGCCGTGCATATTTGTGAGGGCACCGCCACTATTGCCTGGGTTAATAGCCGCATCTGTTTGTATAAATGATTCGATAGCATATTTTTGTTGCAATATATTTATGTTTCGTCCTTTTGCACTTACTATTCCGGCAGTCACCGTAGAGGTCAAATTAAACGGATTACCTACTGCCAGCACCCATTGTCCGACTTTTACCTCGTCGCTGTTAGCAATCTGAATCGGTGTTAAATCATCTGCTTCAATTTGTAATAATGCTATATCAGTGTTGGGGTCTGTGCCTATAACTTCTGCATAAAATGAACGTTTGTCATTAAGAACAACTTCTATTCTGTCTGCGTGCTGAATAACATGATTGCTTGTTACGATGTGACCATCTTCGGATACAATAACTCCCGATCCAGCTCCTTCTTGGATATTTTCTTCTTGTGGATAATTCCATTGTGGACCAAAAAATTCTTTCCAAATGTCATATCCAGGTGGATATGCATTTGTACGTACCGATGTTTCTGTTTTTATGTGCACAGCTGTCGGCATTATTTTTTCGGCTGTTTCGGTAAAGTCTATCAGTCCCGTTCCTCGTGCAGTCGATTCATACGAAACGCGCTTAATGTATTGATTTTCTGCACTAGTATTGTTGTTTTTTTCTGTTACTGGTTCTTGTATGTCCGGTATAAATATATATACTATGAGTAGTGTGAATAAACTACCAATAATTGATGGAATAAGATATTTTGTGTATGTTTTCATAGTACTGTGTTTTTTTAATTAGTATAATATAATAACTTAATGGAACGGAAAATATTTTTTCAAAAATAATTCCGAAGTAGATTTTCTGACAAAATTGCATAATAAATTACAAATTTTTAAAATGGTTGACTATATTCCGGCATTAACAAATTCTTAATGCAATAGATACCGAGGTAAATACTGAGAGTTTCTTCGGTAGGGTTTTAGTTTATTGGTTGTGTGCTTGATTATCGAAAGTTTTTTTTGTCAATCAAATTAAAAGTAGTATTTCCTTTATCAAAAATATTTTGTTCCCTTCATACTCTTCTGTATGAGTGTATGTCTAGTTAATTTTTCTCTGCTTACGAATTGTGCAATAATATTTTTCTTCAAATTGAATTAACATCCGGTTGTTTTTCAATTTGAGGAAATGCTGATTCAACTTCTGTTCTGCATGCAAAACATATAATTGTCCCCAAAACTATATAAAAAAGTATTCTACAGTTCATCCTCTTTATACCATGAATATGTGAAACCAAATTTCAATGAGGGGGAAAACTTGTAATATCCATTGCCATATTTATTTCCTTCAATAAAAACCCCCAACTTATTGTATAAAGTAATAGAAGTTCCTATGCCAAAATGATACGTATTTATAAATAATTTGGGCTTTTGTGTTATATAAAATTTTTGTATATAAAAATCTATACCTAATGGTATATACACGTCTATACGACTTTTTTTGTTTTTTAAAAAAAATGGAAGAATATGAAATTTCTGTTGTAGTGAAATAATATTATGTGGAAAAGCTGTATATTGAAAACAGTATTCCAGTTTTTCTGATATTCCTATACCATATTGTAAAGACACTTTTTTTATATGAAAATAAGAAGTGTCTATATCTCCAAAACCATAAACACTGTTAAAAGATTTATATTTGAGACTAGAATAACCTAGTTGTAATTTATTTCGATTTTGAATATAGTTTTCTTGCCCTATACATAATAATGGGGTTAAGGATAAGATTAAAAAAAGAAGTTTTTTCATGTTCGATCTTAATATTAAATTGATTGAAGTTGATAAATACTACCAAATGAATATTTCATTTGGTAGTATTCCTAGAGTGTTTTTTAAAATAATTCAGTATTATAGTTAATTTCAGCTTTGCCAGTTTTATCAGATTTTGCCCAACTATTAGAACAAGCAAGATGCCAATGCGACATATATAATGATGGAGAGTAATTAAGCGGTGTGCGTCCAAAATCTCTTATTAGATATAATAAACCTCCAGAATTATCTATAGACCCAGATGCACTATAAGTTTTTGAACGAATCCAAGGGCTATGAAAATTGCAATCATATTTTATTTTATAATCACATGAAACATCTCTTTTAGTTGTGTACCAAATACCAAGTATTCTTATATAAGGCTTTGCTTCGGCCCATAATTTAGGGTAATTGTAATACGCTCCTCCTCCATTTGGAATAAATTTAATTGTAAAATCCATCATAATTCTATTTCTTATTCTATGCCTACCATCGGTATCTCTTCGCTCAATAAGGTATCTTTCGTCATATCCGGAAATGTATATGGAATGCATAGGAACTTTATAAATATCATCTTTTAAAAGTGATGGATTATTTGATGATTTAAACTTCTCACCAATATATGAAGTGTAATTATTTTTTCAGTCATGGTTACTGCCATGGCTTTTTTGTTTTATGGAGGAAAACAAAAAAACTTAATATTTCTAATTCCTCGAATTAAAAATATTCATAGATATAATTATGTCTGGTTTTTAACTCTTTTTATAGTTAGTAACGATTTTTGCTGAATATAAAATTTATTATTTTTGGTATGTTTTATTTCACAAAATTAAAATTGTTTTTTTTATTTCCAAAAAATAAAATAATAATAATTTAATTAATTATCCGTAATTACCCATAATTCAAAAAAAATACTTATATTTGAAAAAAATATATGATATGAATTTATTTAGTTTTACAACACATTTTAGCAGCGAAGAAGCCTGTAGACATCACTTTAAAGAAGAAAGAGATAAAATTGGCGTTGTATGTAAAAAATGCGGTTGCACCGAACATTTTTGGATTCAAAGTCGTTGGAGTTATGAATGTAAAAGTTGTAGAAGCAGAACCTCATTAAGAAGCGGCACAATAATGCAAAGTTCAAATCTTTCTTTTTTGATATGGTATAAAACAATGTTTTTAATGAGTGCTACCAAAAAAGGTTTTTCTACTAAAGAAATACAAAAGCAACTGGGTTTAAAACGCTACGAACCTGTATGGGCAATGGTTCATAAACTTCGCAAAGCGATGGGAAACAGAGATGCAAAATATACTTTAGAAGGTATGATAGAATTTGATGAAGGATATTTTACCGTTGAATCCTCGGAAATTGAAAAATCAAAAGGGAATCGAGGTCGTGGAGCTGCCGGAAAAAAGAATGTGGAAATCATGGCAGAATCTATACCATTAGAAGATGTTGAAACCGGAGAAAAATCAAGCCAATGTAGATACTTTAAAGCAAAGGTGTTAACAGGTCATGAAAGTGAAGAAATTAATAATTTGGTAGCAGAATCATTTGATGAAAAAAGTATTGTGTTCACAGATAAAAGCACATCCTATATTGATATTTCAAACTTTGTAGAACTTCATGTAATGGAGAAATCAGACAAACAAACGACAAAAGAAACTCTGCGATGGGTACATATTACCATAAGTAATGCAAAAAGAAATTTACTTGGAAATTACCATAAAATAAAAGGAAAGTACTTGCAATTATACCTTAATGAGTTTGTATACAAATTAAACAGACGGTATTTTGGCGATAAAATCTTTGATAGGCTTGTTATTGCTAATATTACTGGGTTATGATTCTTTGCGGATAATCAAATAAAGTTATCATAAAACAACGTTAATACCACCAAATAAATATGGTTTAAATTGTTTTTGAACTTTATTTTCAAAAATATAATTAGCAAAAACACCTATATTTTTATATATGTTTAGTGAAGTGCCGATTCCACCAAAATATTCAGGATAAGATTCATTTTCCACAATATTATTCGGATGAACTAATGATGAAATTCCGATACCCAGTGGCACATATACATCACATCGGCTTTTTGTATCAATAAATATTGGTAACAGATGTACTTTAGCACTTATTCCGAAAGTATTATAAGCGGAATTAAGTTTTCTGAAAGCATCATGATATAATGATTTACTACCAAAAACACCTATTTCTATTAGCGTATTAATTGAATATGCTGCTTCTAATTTTATAGAATAAAATGTATATTTTTTATTAAAATAGGGTTGATATGGTTCCTCTTTAATATTAATTGAAGATTGAATCCTTATTTTATTATCATCCTTTGTCTGACTAAAACAGAAAAGAGAGAGCGAAAGAAATAATAGCACTAAAACTTTTTTCATAGTTTATCGAATTACTATAATTCTATAAATATTTGAACTAATTTGTCTTACCCGGTTATAGCTATATTGTTTTTTACTTAAAATAATACACAAGTCCATATTTTGTGAAAATTCCAAAATCATCATTATCAATTGCAAACTGTTTGTGAATTTCAATACAAGCATTTAAGTTATCATAAAAGTTTATTTGTATTCCCACACCTGAAACAACACCATCATAGAAAAATAATTGATCATTAATTGCGGTGTAATGTATGAGATTTAATAACACCGGAATGTAGAATTTTATTCTCATATCTTTAGTTGAAAAAAGTGGGTTAAGATAAAATTGTTGATTGACAGCAAGAAAATAATCATTCAAAAAACTATATCTTGATGACCTGAACCCTACTCCTATAGACGTTTCTAAAAAAGGAGAGTATAAGAAATGAAAATTAAGGCCTCTGTATTTTTGTATAATCGAATAATTTAAACTATTATTTTGAAATGCAGTATCATTCAATTCATATGTTATTTCCTTTTTCGAATTTGAAATAGATAAGCCAAAAATGTTCTTTTCTTTTGTGGTTTGACTAAAACAACAAAGAGAGAATGAAAGAAATAGTAGCACTAAAACTTTTTTCATAGTTTATATTATGTTTTTATCCCACGAATATGATATACCGAGTTGTAAATATGGTTTGTATTCATAGGCAAAAAGGTGAATATAATATTCACCAAAAATACCCCATTTTTTCGAAAAATTGTACAAAGTTCCCAAACCAAATCGAAATCCATGATGTACAAATCGGGGTTCATCATCATCTTTGTATTTATTCTTTGAAAAATAAAACAGACTATATCCAATAGGAATATATATATCTGCTCGCAGGTTTTTAGTATCAATAAAATTTGGGAGGATAAAGAGTTTTTGTTGAATGTTTATATTAATGCCGGCATGTCCAAAAAGTTGTGCTATAGAAATATTTGAAGCATATTTTTTATAGTAAAATATATTATACTGAACTTCAAAAGTCTTGAATTTGTATGCAATAGTTGTATCATATTCCGGAATATGTGCATTGCATCTCCTGTTTTCAAATCCGCATTGTAACGAAAACTTGTCAACAGCTTGTATTTCTTACACATGAGCTGTACAATCGTATATAATTAATAGTATAAAAAAAAGATGTTTTGTCATATAAATATAATAAACACAATACCCATGCCCCCCCCTAAAACTCTTTCACCGTTCCGGTTGTAAGGTATGTTGCCCCTAATTGTTGAAACAGTACCGATAAAGCCGGCAGTTCGGTGCAGTGTGACGGGTGGAGGTGTTGTATGTGTTCTGATTGTAAATAGTCAACTGTTTTGCGGGTTTGTTCGTCGTCTTTTTTGAGGTGAAACCCACCAACAACAGCATGTACCGTAGAAACGCCCGTTATCTGTTTTGCATATTCTATTGTGTTGCAAATGCCGGCATGGGCACAACCCGAAATAACACTGAGCGATGAATCATGAACAATTGCTATCGCAGAATCGTCGGGCACAAAATCAGCTTTTTTGTCTTCGGTAATGAATGACGTTGTGCCTGCTTCAAAATTATTTGTACGGGGAACTTCGCCTAAAAAAAAGATAGAATCTGTTATCTTGTATGGTGCAGAGCTTTCGATTAGTTCAAACGATGCCGCAATTTCTTCCCGTGAACGGTTGAGACCAATGTATGAATTATCCCGTTCGCGGTATCGTTTCATAAACGAAGAAGGGTGCGTAATAAGCTTTTTGTTATTGATATGTTGCAGTCCGTTACCATGGTCCCAGTGACCGTGACTGAGCACAATATAATCAATCTTTTCGCTGAGCGAATATCCTAATCTGTCGGCATTTTGTAAAAACACATCACTGTGTCCGGTGTCAAACAGAATGCAGGTATTGTTAACTTCTATGAGATACGACAAGCCGTGTTCGGCTAAAAATGTACCACCTGCGTGGTTGTCGGTTAATACGGAAAGACGAAACATGTTATATCTTTTTTAGATATGAGAATATTCTCAATAACAAATGTACAGAAATGTATCGCAATTTGTGTGGTTTTTGAGGGTTTTTATGGTTGTTCAGGAATGTATCTATCACCCATTATTTATAAACCCAATAATCGTCGACATTCATTTGTTATATCAATAATTTCATATGTTTTGTAAAGGCAGGTGTTTTGATAGTTTATATGTGAGTGATATTCTTGTAAATCTGCAAATGGTAATGATTTCATTTTTGTAAGAATTGCTAATGTCTCATTTGTTTCTTCTTTCCATTTATTCAAATCGCTTATAGTAAGAAGTTTCGCTCGATACAGGTTTCTGAATTTCATCAAGGTTTCAACTTTATCTGCTGCTTGTTTTTGTAGTTTTTTATATTGTTTAACCGAGCTGTTCATTTTGGATATGATTGATATATCATTTTGTGCTAAATGCTCAATTATTATTGGAGTGCCAATTGTTTTTTGGTTCTTATAACGTATTATGATTTCACCCTCTTCTTCGTATATGTTTCCTCCAGCTGCCTCAATGTGTGTTTTGGCAAAATGGTATTTTTTTTCTTCTGCACATTCCGATAAAAAGTTGCATGGAGTATAAAAAAGCTGTTGTGTTTGCATATCTTTAAATATATATCCTTGTGTTGGTTGATTGCTGTATGATGCGATATATTCTGAAATTTCTCTCTGTATAGATGGTTTATCCAGTAGCACTCGTAAGGAGTCAGATAGAATAATTTCATTTTTTATAAATTGATGTTTCGTGGTATTAATTAATGAATAGCTTTCTTGTAACGGGGTATAGGTGTTCGGGAAAAGTTTTGCTAATGTAAGTGTGTCTATGTAGAGTATTTTTCTTTCAATTTTTTCTCCCGGCATAAATTCATACACACATTCAGTAATATTATTAATTCGTATGTGATGTTTTAAATCTGACTTTTCCCGAAAATGTTCTGTGTGTATTTCTGAAATTGAATCTCGTGATGTTCCGAGTGTTGAAATTTTTTTGTTCTTTTCTTCTCTTAATGCAGAATTGTGTTGTAAAAGAGAATCAAGTATGATAAGGTTACTTTTGGTGTTTTTTATGTGTATTCCATATATATCGCTATTGCTTTCCGCAAAAGAAATAGAGGTTCTTTGTAACTCATCGTTTCCCATACGAATGTATTGGAGAATGTTATTTGTGTTTCGGTTAAACACATGAGATGAATTATGTTGTTTCAATGCCTCATTGAAATGTTTTTGTGCTGTATTCAGATTTTTTCTGTCGTATTCAGATAATAGCTTCGACTCATAGCTGGTTTGTATGTGTTGAATTGAATCGTTAAGTAGGGAAAGGTTTTTTTCTGAATGGTTTAGTAAAGCTGAAATTGAATCTATTTTATTCGTGAGCACAACATATTCTTTATTTGTAATTTTTTCAAAACTATATGTGTGAGTGTGTATTACTGAATCACGAAGATAAAACACATCGCAATTACAAACTGAATCGGTGACAATAAATTCTGTTTCGTTTTGTGCAACTGCCCAGTTGCTAATTATTCCAAAGACTATATATACACATGCTTTTTTCATATTATAATATTTTTTCGATTTCATAAATGCCATAATGCTGTGAGTTGAGAATACGTTTTTCATGATTACAATTATTATTTTTTAATGAATATAGTTCGAGCACTGATGTTAATGAATTATTATTTGTGTCTTGTGTGATGCCAAATTGAAATGGTCTGTGTAGGGCGTAAATAGTTGTACAATAATGTATATATTGTTCGTTTGTGTATGCAAAAGTTTTTAATGTCGGAGTATGTGTTCCGTCACAATAATGTAAAAAATCATACTCATTGTGAGGTAAAAGTGTTGGTATTTGAATGTTGACAAAAAAAGCTATGTGGAGCGTATGAGCAATATATTGAATATCGGAAAGAGATATGCAAAATGACTCAAAATCATCAATAAAAACTGTAGAAAAATGATTCTCTGAAAGGTATTTGAAAAGCTCAAAGGAATCTATATTATAATCAAAACTCTCCATGTTTTCGCATTCCAAACAGGCATGTATTCCGGTATCGTATGTTTCCAAAAATATGTGATATTGTTCATACAAATCAGCATACGAAAGAAATAATACCGATTTGCCTTGTTGGGCAAAATAATTTGCAAGCCTTAAACTGAATTTTGTTTTCCCAACATCTTTTATGCCGCCAAAAGCAGTGATGCCAATTGTATGTTCGATGTGTTTCATAATTATAGTCTTGCATGATCTATATTCATAGTAATAACAGAATGCGTGCACTCCGCATTTTTTAAAGGATATACATATAGATTTTTATCAGATGAAACGTCACATAAATGAGGACGATGTAAAGCATAAATCTCTGTACAAATATGCGTAAACTGAATACTGTGCACATAATTGAACATTGAAATGTTCATTGCAGGAGCATCAGTGTTAAATTCACTATTATCATCTGATATGGAATCATATAGATTAAGTACGACGATAATTTTGAGACGTAATTTTTTAGAAATAAACTGAAGAAATTCTATAAATTTCTTTCGGTTTGTATTGAGGTGGTAATCAATTATAGAAAAATCATCCAACACAAGGGTACGAAACCCATTGTCTTCTATAAATTGATAGAATTTGATTATATCGAAAGAATAAATATATTCTAAATCTGTTTCTACATGTAAATTCTCCTCTCGGTGTGTATCTATATGTTGAATGATATGTTCAACATGCTCTTTGTAATGATGTGTTGAAAAAAATAAAACCTTTTCACTCTGTGCTAAAAAATTAGCAAGTTTAAGAGTGAAACCGGTTTTACCAATTCCTGCATATCCTCCAATGGCAGTTATCCCGTTTGATATTGTAATTCTGTGCATAATCGTATTGTTTTATACACAAAACTATAATGGAGCTTTGCCAAAATGTGGCAGAGTTGGGGATTATTTTCCCAAAAGATTGCTTTCTTTTATAACATCAACAATTTCCTTTAACAAAGCATCGGAAATACCCATACTTAATTGATAAGTGTTTATAAGTAATTTTGTTTTATCATTATTCCAATGAATCCAATATGGTTGTTTTTTATTTCCAGCAGCAAACTTTTGTGTTTCGAATTTTACATTGAAAATATCTTCAATTTCATTTTTTGTATCATTTATTTCAAAATATCTAACACCTCCGATTATTACAATTGGAAAACTTCCAATAAACTCTGATGTAAGGAAACACTTTTTGCGATATTCAATAGATTCTGTGTTGGCATTATATGTTTTTTTACTTGGAGTGGAATTTACTTCGGTAATAAAAACACCTTCATGGAAATTTATTTGTTGATTGTTATCATTTCCGGTAATTAAATTATAGATTTTCTGATAATTATACCATGTTCTACTTGTACCGAAATTTTTGCAATTGTCAATTTTCAATACTTGTCCTTTATATGGATAGAGGGGTGAGTAGACATATTTTTCATGTATACTCGAAACATTCTCTTGATTAAAAACCTGCTCTGATTTCCAATAATTAAAATTAGGCATTATTTCATGATTAAAAGCTGTTGTTCCAGGTTCATGTGCTGCCTCTTTACCAATAATAAGAATATTTGCATTCGGATTGCCTGTGCCAATATATTTATACGATTCGTTGTCCTTCGGGCAAGTTTCATCTAAATGAGCAATTAATTTTTTGAGTAATTCAATTTTCTCCATGTTTGTATTGTTTTAAAGCATAAGTATAATGTTCGCACAATTGCGAAATGAGATTTTTTGGTGAGAGAATTATGATGTTTGAGCCAAAAGAAAGGAGTTCAAACACGAAGTCAAAAGTAATTTGCACTCTTATTTTGAACTGAAATTCATGTTCGGTATCAACAAGCACTTCTTGTGAAGAGTGGAGCGGAAGCGATTTAAAATAGTTCCCCTGAAAAGCTGAACAGCTAATTATGCAACGCTAAATCCCTTCAAATGGAAGAAGATAAGCCTGAAGTCGGTCTGGATACCCCTGATGCAGACTTTGAAGGAAGTATTGATAAGGGTAAAATGAAGGGTATATTTGACCATTATCAGGAAAAATACTACGAAGGCAAGCCGAAAAGTGAGGTAGTTAAGCTATTACGCAATACGCCTGACTCCTTCAAACAGGAATTTGAGTCTTATTGGGATGTACCACTTGAAGAAGTACTTAATGCGGTAGGAACGGACACAGAAAGTACCTATACCGTATC
>JAWOEL010000021.1:0-26210 GCA_046482735.1 Bacteroidales bacterium
ATGATGAGCAAACACTAGAAAAAATACGGGAAATTGGTAAATTATTGGGGCTAGCTTTTCAAATAAAAGACGACCTACTCGACTATTCCACAACATCTATAATTGGCAAACCCGCACTTAACGACCTTAAAGAACATAAAATAACACTTCCTTTGCTGTATGCATTACAGCAAGTAAACAAAAAAGAACAAAAAAGCATTATAAAAATTGTACATAAAAGAAATAATACCAAAGATCTTCCAAAAATTATTTCATTCATCGAAGCACACAAAGGTTTTACTTATGCTGAACAAAAAATCGAACACATGTGTACACAAGCTCAAAAATTAATTCTGACATTTGAAAAATCCGATGCTCAAAATGCCTTGTTAGATTTAATTTCATATATTTCTGACAGAAAAAAATAAAAAATAAAGCTCGATTATGCTAAAAATTGAGATAAACCATATATTTGCATATATATACTAGACACAAAATAATACATCTATGGCAAAGACAAATGATTCTAATACAATATCAACAAACATGATAACGAATGGTACAAAAATTACCGGAGATATCACATGTGACAGCGATATTCGTTTAGAAGGAGAGTTAGAAGGAAATTTAACAGCAAAAGGCAAAGTAGTAATCGGGAACTCGGGAGTTGTAAAAGGTGAAATAACCTGTGAAAATTGTGATGTCGAAGGAGCTCTTACTGGAAAAATTACTACACACGAATTACTTTCTCTTCGCGAAACTGCTAACTTAAACGGTGATATTTATACCAAAAAATTGGCTATTGAACCAGGAGCTTTATTTTCAGGAACATGTTCTATGGAAAACAAATCTCAAAATTCCGCTTCTGATAATGAATCGGCAAAAACACAAGAATCTGATAAAGAAAAAAAATAAAAAAATACTTTTTTCGGCAGTAAAATATACCAACATTGCTTTTCAAATGATTGTTATTATTGGTTTAGGAACTTATGCCGGCATAAAATTAGATGATTTTTTTGAAACCGAAAATCAGGTTTTTACCATTATCATTTCTTTATTTGCAGTTTTTGCTGCTATTTATATAGCAATTAAAGATTTTATACATATCCGAAAATGAAACATTCATTTATTACTGCACACAGTATTTTTTTTATAGCAGTATGCAGTATTTTTTATGGGATATATTCTCAATACACTCTTTCATTTTCCTTTTCTGTCGGATTTTACAGTATTGTATTTATGGCAATTATCCATTTCGCATCCGGTCTGGGAATAGCATATGCACACAAAAATGAACGAAAAAAAATACTTCAATCTATTTTTATACACACATCTAAATTTATTCTAAGTCTTGCTTATGTGGTAACTATGCTTTTTATATACAGCCATGTAAAATTTCAGTTAGGAATTTTTTTAGCAATACTTTTCTTGCTATACATGATTTTTGAAATAGGCATTATTATATACTTTTCAGCACAAAAAAATTAAAAACAGCGATATTATTTTTCACGATTCCACATATTTTCAAAGTAATATTGCAAGATGTAAATCGATTATTAGTAACTTTGAATTGTAAACATATTGCTTAAAGAGGCAAGTACACTCTAAAAAAATGAATACTATTAAACTATCATATGCTTATTTGCGTGCTTACCTACATTCCATAACCTTTAGGCGTGTTTTTACTATTATTGCTCTCCGCATAAGCTTTACACTATCATGGATAGCAAAAAAGCATATATGCATGCCTCATCCGGCATTTATAAGTATTGAACCAACAAATACATGCAACTTACACTGTCCGGAATGCCCTACCGGAAATAAAACCTCAACTGTACCAAAAGGAATAATGAATAACACAACATATAATAAAATAATATCGGAAACGCATAAGCATTGTTGGTTTATAAATTTATATTTTCAGGGTGAACCTTTTCTCAACCCAAATATATATTCATTTATTTCCCAAGCACATACACATCGTATAATAAGCTCAACTTCGACAAATGCACACTATATAACATCCGAAAATGCTGAAAAAATTGTAGATTCAGGACTAACAAAAATAATAGTTTCATTAGACGGATATAATCAAGAAACCTACGAAAAATACCGGAAAGGCGGTTCTTTTGAAAAAGCGGTTAACGGCATTAAAGCACTATCGCATGCCAAAGATAAAGCACATTCATTATATCCAATAATTGAGGTTCAATGTTTATTATTTAAGCATACAGAACAACATATGTCAGAAATCAAATCTATAGGCTACAAAAACGGTGCAGACATTGTACTCTTTAAAACCGCACAATTTTACAACAAAGAAAACATTTCCTTACTTCCCCGTCAAAAATCACATAGCAGATATATATACAATTCCGAAAAAGAAACACTCGAATTACGAAAAAAACCACGTAACAGATGCTGGCGAATGTGGAGTTCAGTCGTATTTACATGGAACGGAACTGTACTCCCATGCTGTTTCGATAAAAATCATTCACATGCATATGGTAACATTCATACACACACTATATCAGATATACTATGCTCAGAAAAAGCACAATCTTTCAAAAAACAAGTTCACACCAAACGAACGGTTTTTGACATATGTAGGAATTGCACATCGTAAATTGTTATAAAATATAACTAAAAAAAGTATTAGAATTATTATTTTTGTAAAAAACTGGGGGGTTACAATAATGAATAAAACACGGCAATGTTTAATATACATATTTTTTGACTTATTGTCAGCAATACTCTCTTGGACAGCATTTTTTCTATTACGAAAAGGCTTCATCGACCCAACCTTCGGAAACATTAGACCAGAAATCACTCTCGATACAAATTACTTTTACGGCGTTTCCACAATTCCCCTTATGTGGCTTTTATTATATTATTTAAATGGTTACTACAAAAATATTTACAAAAAATCGAGACTCAACGAACTCAATCAAACATTTTTAATAACACTTCTTGGCAGTATCATTATTTTTTTCTCGCTATTACTCGATGATATAGTAGAAACGCACCAAACATACTATAAATCACTACTTTTTCTATTTACAACACATTTTGTATTTACCTACATTCCCCGAGTAACAATAACCAGTATAACGAATGCAAAAATCCATAATCGTAAAATTGGATTCAATACAATCATAATTGGCAGCAACGAAAAAGCAGTGAAATTATATAACAAACTAGAAAACAAAAAAAAATCTACCGGTTATAAATTTATTGGTTTTGTAAATGTTATACAACAAAACAACTATGTTTTAAGCTCACATCTCCCCCATTTAGGATATATTGATTCAATTGTTTCCATTATAAAAGAACGTAACATTGAAGAAGTTATAATTGCTATAGAATCAAAAGAACATCAATATCTCGAAAAAATACTCTACGCACTGGAGGGTGTAAAAATAACAATTAAAGCCATACCAGATAATTATGATATTATTTCAGGTCGGGTAACACTAAGTTCTATATACGACGAACCTCTTATTTTAATAAGTCACGACCTTATGCCTTCTTGGCAAGAAAACACCAAACGAGCTATGGATGTAGGTACATCAATACTTGTGTTATTAATAGGTTCACCTTTATACATTTTTGTTGCACTTGGTGTTAAGCTCTCCTCACCAGGACCGATTTTTTATAAACAAAAACGTATTGGATTACACGGTAAACCATTTTATATCTACAAATTTCGCTCAATGTATATTGGTTCAGAGAACGAAACTCCACAATTAGCACAAGAAAATGATTCACGTATAACACCAATAGGCGAATATTTACGTCGCTATCGCATAGACGAAATACCACAATTTTTTAATGTTTTAAAAGGTGACATGTCACTTGTTGGCCCCCGTCCCGAACGAGAATATTACATAAAAAAAATAATTAAAAAAGCCCCATATTTTATTCACTTGCAAAGAGTAAAGCCCGGAATCACCTCCTGGGGACAAGTAAAATACGGATATGCAAAAAATGTAGATGAAATGTTGGAGCGACTACAATACGATATAATTTACATCGAAAACATGTCCCTGTATATTGATATCAAAATACTTATTTACACAATTAGAATTGTTTTTTTAGGAAAAGGATTATAATTCACCGCGTTCTATCATAGTTACAATCCGCTCAATTAAAGCATCCTCGCCCTGCGGATCATATTCGGCTTTAAGAGACTCACCAAACATACGTGCCACCTGTTGCCACATAAAAGCAGACATACCACCCCGTAAATCTTTAATAATATCATATGAAGTTTGGTCAAGTTCTCTATCAACTAACTTAATAAGTATTTTCCCCTGACGAATCGATAATTTTTTTAACTCCTCAGCATACATCTCCATCAACTCTTCTTGTCTTTTTTTTACAATTTTTTTCTTATCGCGCCGACGTGGAATTGTGTCAATCTCTATTTGAATTTCAATCATAGTACGCCGTGCTATAAGAGAATACGGATACACTTTTTTCACATCACGCACCAACCGACGATACCGTAAATATTCCTCATGATTCTCAAATTGTAAGGGAGGAAAAATATATACTTTATCAAGTTCAACCAATGCAAGAGTGTCATTATGTACAACTATTGCAGGCAAAACATATCCCGACGAAACATTAACATTTTGAGAATATACCGCAGAATTTATAACAAATAAACACAAAAAAAGACCGTAGTGTTTCATAAACAAAAATTATGATAACAAATATACATATTTTGCAAATACTCTAAACATATACTATAATAATTATAGCAAAATAGTAATAAGATACAATTTATACGTTATCATATTACACGTATTATATTTATCAAAAAAAATGTATAATTGCACTATATTAAAAAATACATAAACTGAGCCAAATTATGATTTTTAATACGAATAATCATTAAAAACAAACATATGATAATAATAGACGCTGGCAATACACGTATAAAAATATATTTTTTCAGACACAGAAAAATTATTAATTTATATACATATCATTATGGAGAAATTGATGCATGTTTTGAAATATTACATTCATATACACACAGCCCTATAATAATTTCCGATGTATCGGGAAAATTCCCCACACACAAACTACAACACACACACACAGAAATTTTTGTATGCACAAAAAATATAAAATTACCCATCCAAATAGACTACACAACCGGGGACACCCTTGGATTTGACCGAATAGCAGACGCTGCCGGAGCAGTAAGTTTATGCCCCAATACTCACAAATTAATAATTGATGCAGGCACTGCCCTCACAATAGACTATGTAGACGACACAAACACATTCAGAGGAGGAATTATATCACCCGGTATGAATATGCGATTTACTGCTCTCCACGAAAAAACAGGAAAATTACCACTCTGTGCAGAAACACACACAATTGAACTACACCCAGACTCCACAACAAAAGCTATACAATCGGGTGTCGTACAGGGAATAACATTTGAAATATCAGAATATATTTCCGCTTATACAAAACTATTTCCTGATATTACTATATTTTTATGCGGAGGAGACACATTTTTCTTTGAAAAAATACTAAAAAAACCCATCTTTGCAGAAGCAAATTTAAATGCTTATGGCTTACACTCAATATATGAATACAATGTTACAGCATAGAATATTAATTATACTCGGATTTTTTATTTCCGTTACGGCATTCTCTCAACGAGAAACAACATCTCCATACAGTAGATACAACTACGGAGATATATATTCAAATAGTTTACACAGCGAATCAGCAAAAGGCGGTGCAGGTATAGCATCTGTTCACCCCACATACATCAGCTTCAAAAATGCTGCCGGTCATATATCAATTCCAAAAGAGCGGTTTTTATTTGAAGCCGGTGCAGGTACAAATTACAGAGAATTGGAGCAAGGAGAACATAATTCAGCTACAAATAGCATAGGACTCGAATACATAGCATTTTCGTTTCCTATACTCACCTCACAAATTAAATGGTCAAGTTCAATAGGCCTTCTCCCCTTTTCAACTGTTGGCTCCGAAATATTTGCAGAAGATACCGAAAACAAGTATAAATATACCGGATCAGGCGGCATTAATCAAGCAGTGTGGGGAAGTGCTATACAACCTGGTGAAAATCTTACTGTCGGATTCCATGCTCGCTACTTATTTGGGAAAACTCATAAAAATTCCATTGACTTTTTTGAGTATCCGGCATACTCAACCGAAAAAAAACAAAGCATTAAAACAAATGGTTTAATTTGGGACTTTGGCATACTCTACTCTTATGATATAGATGAAAAATCTGAAGTTTTGTTTGGAGCAACATATCGCGATAAACAAACTGCTTCATACGAGCAAAATGATTTTTTTGCACCATTTTATAATATAGAAGACGAACCAAAAACATATCAAGACACCATTACAAACGACATAACAACAGACGTGCAAACAGATATTCCACAAAAAATTGGATTCGGACTCGGCTATAACATACACAACAAATTGCAATACAATATAGACGTAGAATTTACCAATTGGAAAAATGCATACGTATACAATAACTCTCCCGACACCAAAAACACCTTTTCATTCAATACCGGTATTGAATACAAACCCGATTACTCAGGACAATCATACTTCAAACGTCTGCCATACCGATTTGGATTTCATTACACCGAACTACCTGTGAATGAAACAATAGGACAAAAATCCTTACAACCAATAGACATAGGTATAAGTTTTGGCACGAATTTTATACTAAAACAAACAGGAAATAGTTTAACAACAACTTTTATAATTGGCAAACGAGGCGATTTTTCTGTTGAAGAAGCTATTAAAGAAACCTATATACAAGCAAAATTAACTGTTCGATTACAAGAACATTGGTTTTTTAAACAAAAGATTAATTAATAATTAATATACTAAACATATGAAACGATTAGCATTATTTTTTAGCATCGTGAGTATTAGCACATTCTCCCTTGCACAAGCACCAACCGAATATGATTACGGAAGTGGTGAAGATAGCGTACAATGCTTGGAAAATCTGTCTGTATATCAAAACAGATACAGAAATGAATCGAAAAATGGCGATTTTTCAACTGAAACCATTAACGCATGGCGAGATGCTTTTTGGGGATGCCCACAAAGTTCAAAAAATATATACAGCCCTCACGGCATTAACATATTTGAATCTTTAGCTAAAAAAGCAAAAACCAAAGAAGCTAAAAAAGCATATGTTGATACAGTGGAATTAATATATGATCGCAGAATTGAATATTTTGGCGATAAATATAAATATTTAGGCTACAAAGGAGCAGATATGTTCCTATTAGACAAACATCGGTACGAAAAAGCATACAAACTATGCAAATTATCAGTTGATTCATTAGGTGTAGAAGCAAACATTAAGCCAATGGTAGTTCTTATGCAAACTGCATTAATAAAAGTTGGCAGAAAAACTATGACAAAACCTGAAGCTATTGAATTGTACCAACAAATAGACGAAATATTTAAATATAACAGCGAAAAGGGTTCACAAGCACATATAGCTTGGAGAGAAAAATTGGAAAAACTATTCTTACGATTAGATCCTGACTGTGATGATATAACAGGAGTATATAAACCGAAATTCGAAAAAAATCCGGAAGATATAGACTTACTTAAAAGAATCACAAAATCTTTATCTAAAGACTGTGCCGATACAGAATTATACCTAAAAGCCTCAGTTAATTTAGACAAGCTCGAGCCATCAGCTAGCTCTAAGAAAAACATTGCAGAAATGTATGTTGACAAAAATAATACGTCACAAGCAATTGAATATTACGAACAATCAATAGAGCTAGAAGAAGATGCGGAGAAAAAAGCGGAATCGTACTATCGTATGGCAAATTTATATATATCAAGTCCTCAAAAAAGTGTAAAATATGCAGAAAAAGCATTGGACTTGGATTCAAATATGGGAGAAGCATATTTACTTATTGCCAGCCAATATGTTTCTGGTATTGAAGAATGTGCAGAAGATGCAGAATATCCTGAATTAGAAAAATGGAAAGCATTATGGGCAGCTGAAGATTTATGCAAAAAAGCTAAATCAGTAGATCCATCAATTTCATCTAAAGCAAATGATAAAATTGCTAAATATCGTGGAAATTTCCCTGATGTAGAAACAATGTTTGGCTATAACATTACCGAAGGATCCGAACAAACAATTTCGTCATGTTGGTTTACTGTAACAACTACAGCAAAAACGAAATAACTAAATGATTAAGAGACAATATATATTTTTCACAAGCATCATTATGTTTTGCATAATGATGCTTTTTTCATGTAAAAATGAAATGGAAAATATAATAAAAATGTCTGAAATTCAAAAAATGCCGGAACTGGCAGGCGAAAACATCTATTTAACACAAACAGAATACGGCAAAAACATAAGCTCAATTTACACACCCAAAGTTTTAAAATATTCACGCGAAAACTCTCTATACAATACACCACGCACAATATTTCCCGAAGGCATAAAAGTTACGTATTTTGATCAATATCCTGACACATCATCAATGATACGAGCAGACTATGCTATACTATATGAAAATGAAAAAAAATGGAAAGCCAAAAACAATATTGTAGCCAAAAATTCTAAAGGAGAAGTATTGCATACAGAATTTTTAATTTGGGATCAAAAAAAAGGTACAATACATTCGGACAAACAAGTACAAATAATAACCAGTGATGATATAATAGAAGGTAACGGATTTGAAGCAGATGAAAATTTCGAAAATTGGGAAATTAAAAACGTTACCGGAATTTTTACTTTTGACGAAACAACAGCAAGCAACGACTCAATACAACAAAACAATTAATACAAGCTATGGAACTCAGAAAGCGAATAATGGAATACATCTGGCTTTTTTGCAGTATTGCCTCATTATTTACAGCTATTAATGTTGTTAAAAGTAATGGATATACACAAGATTTTTGGTTGTTTTTATTATTTTTTATTATTTCATTTTTTATGTATCTTTTCAGAAAAAAACAACGAAAACAATCAAAATATAATACAAATAAAAAATGATTCCTTTGGGTACAACCATTTTCATAATTATACTTTCACTCATAACATCAGCATTTTTCTCCGGACTTGAAGCTGCATTTTTGAGTCTGAACAAACTAAAGGTTGAAGTAGAAGCACAAAAAGGAAAAATGTCGGCATATATTATTTCTTTTTTTCTGCGATACTCAAATATGTTTATCACTACACTCATCATTGGCAACAAAATAGCACTCATAATATATGCCTTGCTCACCACACAATTATTATCCCCCATTCTTCACCAAGCAATTTCTGCCGAAGAACTTATTTTATTAATTCAAATAATTATTGCATCAGTGATATATACATATACAGCAGATTTTTTACCCCGCGACATATTCCGGTTACATGCACACACTACGCTCAAAATTTTTTGTATACCTGCTTTTATTGTATTTATACTTTTATTTCCAATATCAGTACTAGTAACAGTACTACTACGCATTTTTTTATCTTTGTCAAACATAAAAAAAGAAGATTATAAAAATCTTAAAACATTAGGCAAAATAGACTTAATACATTTTTTATCATATAATGCAAACACAAAAACTGATGAACAAGACAGCAACAATTTAAAGATTTTACTTAACGCACTTGAATTTTCATCGGTTAAATTACGAGAATGCATACAACCGCGTACAGAACTCATAACCTCAGATATAAACGAACCGATAGAACACACAATACCACTATTTGTAGAATCCGGCTATTCCAAAATACTAATTTACTCAGAAACAATAGATAACATAATAGGATATATACATTCCTCAGATATACTTAAAAACCCAAAATCTATCAAAGAAATTTTGCGCGATATACCTTGTGTACCCGAAACCATGAGTGCACGAAAAATGCTCAGTCAATTTATAACCGAACAACAAAGCATAGCCGTAGTAGTAGACGAATTTGGTGGCACAGCAGGCATTGTAACAGTTGAAGATATTATAGAAGAGATTTTCGGAGAAATACGAGACGAACACGACCATGAAGAACTTACCGAACGAGAAATATCAAACACAGAATTTGTTTTTTCCGGACGCCATAAAATTGACTATGTAAATGAAAACTACAACCTGCACATTGCCGAATCTGATGAATATGAAACAATAGCCGGTTTTTTCCTGAATAATCACGAAAATTTTCCTGAAGTAAACTCCTCAATCATTATAGAAAATTTAAAACTTAGCATACTCAAAATCACAGGAACACGTATAGATTTAATTCATGTAAAAATATTGGAAGATACTGACTAATATATGGTATTTTTTTTATCTTTGTGAATTCAAAAATTCAATCATAAAAACATTTTAATTTTTATCAATAATGTCAACAATACAAAAATTAAGAAGTAAAACAGGTTTAGTCACCATATTTATTGGTGTAGCGTTATTAGCATTTGTTGTAACCGGGCTAGATCCACAAATGTTTTCATCCATCACAGGCAACGATAATGTAATAGCAGAAATAAACGGAGAAAAATACACCTACGAATCATATTATCAAGTACTTCAAAAATCACAAGCAAATTCAGAAGAGGATGCATCAGAAATACAAAAACAGGATGTATATCCTCAAGCATGGAACACCTTTGTGGCACGTCATGTATATGATGATTTATACAAAGAAATTGGCTTAGGAATACACAATCCATGGTTAAATATCATTGGCATTTCACAATCAGAGTTTGAAGATATTATGATTGGCGAAAATATTGCTCCGGAAGTTCGAAACGCTGAAATATTTAAAAATCCGGAGACAAACAAATTCGACAAGGAGGTTTTAATCAACACCTTATCGAATCTTGAGCAAATAAAAAATGAATATCCTGAATTTTACCAACAATGGTTGAATTTTGAAACTGGTATGCATCAAAAAATTCTTGAAAATAAATTAAATACCCTTATTTCTAAATCTTTTTACCCAAGCAATTTAGAAATTGATATGCAAGTTGAAGAAAAATCTGAAAATGTAGATTTTGAAAGTGTTGGAATAAATTATACTACAATAAGTGATTCTTTAGTTTCGGTAAGTGAATCTGAAATATCAGATTATTATGATAATCACAACCATGAAGAAAAATTTCAACAAGAAGAAAGTGTAACCATTGAATACATAGTATTTGATATAAAACCAACACAAAATGACATACAAAACACTAAGCAATACGTTACAGATTTACGTAATGGCTTTATTAATGCTTCAAACTTAAAAAGCTTTTTAAATGTAAATTCAGACATTAAATTTCAACCGAAATATTATAAAAAAGGTGAATTGCCAGAAAAAATTGATGAATTTGCGTTTTCTCACCAAGAAGATAGTGCTACCGATGTCTATTTTGAATCGAATATGTATAAAATTGCTAAAATATCGGATATCGGATATGCAGCTGATTCTGCACGTGTTCGCCATATATTATTACAAGGAGATACTGCTATGACAGTAGCAGATAGTTTAAAGACCTTACTTGAGGAAGAAAACGCTGATTTCACCGAACTTGTTCGTACACATTCAACTGACAGTGCCTCTATCCCCAACGGAGGAGTATATGATTGGTTCAAAGAAGGACAAATGGCTCAGTCATTTCAAGATAGTAGTTTCTTTGGCGAAGTTGGCAATTATTATATTGCACCCTCACAATTTGGTGTTCATGTAATAGAAATTTTAGATCAAGGTCCGAAATCAAAACAAGTTCAGGTGCAGTATTTGGCACGAGAAGTAACATATTCTTCAGAGACACGACAAGAAGCATATAAAGAAGCAGTATACTTTGCTTCGGAAAACGAAACATATGAAGATTTTAACCAAAGTATTATTGACAATCCTGAAATTTCAAAACGTACTGCAGAAAAAGTAACACCAAATCAACGCTATATACAAGGTCTTACAAATTCTCGTGATCTTATAAAATGGGCTCACGAAACAAAAGATGATGCCGGCAAAATATCAGATATTTTCACATGTGGCGATGCTTTTGTTATAGGAGTTGTAACAGATGTGTATGAAGAGGGAGAAAAACCACTGGAAGTTGTTGAAGATGAAATTATTGCAACCTTAAGAAAAGAAAAGAAAACAGAATATGTAGCAGAAAAAATCGCAGCTTTACCTGAAACTGCAACATTACAAGATATTGCACAAGAGTTTAATCAAAAACCTATTTCTGTTTCAAATGTTACATTCAGCCATCAAACAGCAGAAAAATTGGGAAGAGAACCTAAAGTAATTGCAAAAGCTGCGGTTATGGATCCAGGGCAAATCTCAGAACCAATCGAAGGTAATCGTGGCGTTTTTATAATTAGCGTTACAAACAAAAACCTGAATGCTTCTGTAAAACCTGAACGCGAAAAACAAATGTTAATTTCGACCCGACGAATGACAATTATCAATTCATTATTTGAATATCTTAAAGAAAAAGCTGAAATTGAAGATTATAGAATTAAGTTTTTATAACATACCATTTCTTTTACAATAATTTAAAAAGCCGATGATAAATCATCGGCTTTTTTTATTGTACCAATATACAATATAGATGTATTACCCGAATTCGATGAGTTTTTCACAGCTATGGAAGACAGAAAGGGGTGATTATTAAAACATGGATGTAAATAATAGCGAGCTATTAACGTGAGTTCGATATAATTTTTGAGTTCAGAACGCTTAGAAATAGTAAGATTCGATTTAAAATAATGAGTATTATCGGGATAAAGCGAATTATTTTTAAGAAGAAGATTGCTGTTTATAAGCGTTTCATTAATTGTTTTGTGTAAAATATTGAATATGTGCGTTAAATCTCTTCATCTTATCCCGATAAGATTCATCGATTTGCCTTAATCTTCAGCATTTTACATCAACCTGAACTTGAAAAATTACGTCGAACTCACGTTATTACGAAAATGTAAGGCAAAAAATACGTTTTTAATACTCAGCGTCGCCCATTCAAAAATTATTTCGTACTCTTATTTCATAAAAAATCATTAACTTTGATAACATACAACAAAATTTCTCAGAATAATAAAAAAATAAAACCATGAAAAACCGATTTATACTTATTGCAATATTCATAGCACTCAATACAACTCTTTTCTCACAAGACTCGAATTTTCATATATACCTCTGTTTTGGACAGTCAAATATGGAAGGGCAAGGAACAATTGAAAATCAAGACAAAACAGTTGACAATAGGTTTAAGGTGTTTCAGGCACTTAATTGCCCACATTTAAACAGGGAAAAGGGCACATGGTATACAGCAACACCACCATTGTGCCAATGCTACTCAGGGCTGTCGCCAGCAGATTATTTTGGACGGGTAATGATTGCTAATCTACCCGACAGCATTACAGTCGGCGTAATAAACGTAGCCGTAGGCGGATGCGATATAAGACTTTTTGACAAAGATATATATAGAGATTATGATTCTACTTATACCGAAAGTTGGTTTACCGATAAAGTCAAAGCTTATGGATGGAATCCATATCAACACCTTATAGATTTAGCCCTGGAAGCACAAAAAGACGGTGTAATAAAAGGGATATTGCTTCATCAAGGAGAAACAAATACCGGTAACCAACAATGGCCGACATACGTGAAAAAAATTTATACCGATATGCTTGCTGATCTTTCTTTGAATGCTGACTCTGTTCCACTATTAGCAGGAGAGGTATTGTCTGCTCCGGGAAATTGCTGTGCGAGTATGAATACAATTATTAATAAACTTCCACAAACAATTGAAACATCATACGTTATTTCTTCTGATAATTGCCCCGGGCAAGACGAAGCACATTTTAATTCCGTAGGATACCGAATACTGGGTAACCGATACGGGAAAAAAATGCTGTCGCATATGGGATATGAGGTCGACATAACTGCTGATTTAGATACACACGAATCAGATGACTATGCACTACATCAAAACTATCCAAATCCTTTTAGCACCAGCACACATATTTCTTTTAACTTAGCTCAAGCAGAATTTGTAACTCTCAAGATATATACTACTCAAGGTATAGAAGTTAGCACAATTTCCGAAAAATTTTATGCTGCAGGCACCCATTCTATAGAATTTTCCGAAGATAGTTTACCAGCAGGAAACTATCTGTACAAACTTACAACCAACTCATTTTCAGAAACAAAAACAATGCAAAAAACTTCACAATAAACAAGCTATATTATATCATTCACGGTACGCTCGTGGTCAAAACACTCATGTTAAAAAGCACAGTTAACATCTGCACTTAATCGATTGCCAATTCTTAATTTTTAACCATCTCACAAACATTAAATCCGAAAAGTTTGAATTACATAGACTTATATAATTATCAACAACCTGGTCTTTCCCCTTTAAACGTACCTTAAACCGAAAAGGACAAAACACCACTTTGGTAAATAATTGCTTAACTACTATTTTTGTATTACTTTTGTTACAAACTCTTTTTCAATGAAATACATATACATATGTTTGCTAGTATTGGTATATGCATGTTCAAAAGAACCGGCAGACCCAACATCTACACCGACATCAAACACAGATAGTATATCAGATAATGACACTACAGCGGTTGATACGATACTGGACATTTCCGGTTTCATAGAAAAAGATTCTATTTTTTTCACAAATAAAACTCGTGCCACATACATTATTATTCATTCGACACAAGTGTGGAACGTAACATGTACTGAAAACTGGATAGATTTTTCTGCTACCTCAGCAGACTCCGGTTCAATTGCTATATTATTAACTGCAAAACATAATAATTTTATTTCACGTACAGCAGATATTCAATTCTCATCACAAGATTCATCCCATACAATTACCGTTGTTCAAGAAGGTTCCCCAAAAATCACACTGACAATACAAGGTATACCTATTACACTTAAAAAAATATCAGGTGACACATTTATAATGGGAGATAATTCATTATTGGAATATAGTCCTGAGCATTCCGTACGTTTAGACACCTATTACATAAGTACTACCGAAGTTACGAATGAATTATGGTATGCCGTAACACATTTTTGGCCTTACGATAGCATAGCTGATTTTGATGGACATACAGAATATCAACATATGAAATATCCGGTAAGTGCAGTTACATGGTATGATGTAACAGAACTTTTTGTGCCTGCCATAAATAAATTAACACAGATGTCTTTCCGCTTACCTACTGAAGCTGAATGGGAATATGCAGCAAGTGGTGGCATAAATTCACGCTACACCTTTGCAGGCAGTAATGAAATTAAAAATGTCGCATGGTGTGATTTGAATTCTGAGGGGCACAAACACGATGTTGCATTGCTCGACACAAATACGTTTGGATTATACGATATGAGTGGAAATGTAAGTGAATGGTGTCAAGACTGGTATGCATATAATTATGTTGATGAAAACCAACTTTTAAATAACTCGAATGTGTTTAATCCAACAGGTCCGGATACCGGCGAAACAAAAATTGTTCGTGGTGGTAATTTTGCATCACAATTTTGGGATGCTGGTCCGTGTAATATTCGATACAGAATGTCTGAAGTCCCCAATGGATACAAGGGTTGCTGGGGCGACACCGGAAATGAAAATGAACCAGAATGTTTTGTGGCAGACAACATTGGGTTTAGACTTGTATTACCAATTAATAATTGATATATGAACCGAGCTATGATATACAAATTAACCAAACGCAACAATTGCAATAATTGTATGACAATTGTAATATGCAATCAATCTTGTGTTGAAAAATATGCCACGCATAATACTATGTTTTATAGAATTTAAATACTACACGTATGAAAAAAACTTTACTGTATATATGCATCTGTTTTTTTGTGAATGTTCACGCACAAACGGTCATCAAAATGGATATTCCAGAAATACCTGATAATCCTTTTACCGTACACTCTCATATAAATGAAGACATTCCAACAGACATTCCGGTAATTATAAGCTCAGCAGGATTTACAATTTCAGGTGGTTCTGCACCATTCGAATTCTCGTGGATTGAAAACAATTCCGTTATTGCCAATGGAAATACCGTTACTTTCACAACTCAAAATATTCACTCATATTATGTTGAAGTTACTGATAGTAATAATTGTTCTGTTACCATTCCATTGCAAACCTCAACCGCTATAGATAATACTCCCAATCAAAATATACTATCGATATATCCGACATCTTTAGCTCAATTTTCAGATTTACATATAGATTTACATACAAAATCAGAAGCTGATATGTATATGTATAATGCACAAGGCATATTGCAATGGACTCGTCACATAAAGGAATCTTGCTCTATTCCAATATTCGTTTCACCCGGCATATACTGGATTGTTACACATATAAATAATCAACGAGTTTTTAATACGGTAATTGTAAAATAACCATGAACCGAGACATCTTACATAAAAGTTAATTAAACTAAACATATGAAAAAAATTGTTGTATTCATTTTTACAGTACTATACTTCAGTATAAGTAGCAGAGCACAAGATTTTTCTCAAGCAGAAATTGTAGCTCAAGAGTTTTTTTCGAAACACACAGACACTGTTTCCCTCGATTTAGTATATAGAACAAAAACCAACACTTCTTCAGTTATATATGCATTTAACAATAGACACCAAGGATACGTTATAGTTATATACTCGAAAAATGAATATAGCATTGGTGGCTACTCTCGAGAAAGTAAAATACCAACAGACAAACAAAACGGTGTATATAACCTATTACAAATTTACGAACAGTTAGAGTTTTCTAAAAAAGAAAAACCATCCACACTATTAAAAAGTGGAGCTACGAATTCAAATGTAGCGCCATTACTTGATGAGGCCGGGATACGTCTAACACAATACAATCATGACATTGCAGGAGGATGTCCAACCGGATGTGTCGCAACCGCCATGACACAAATTATGGCATATCATAAACACCCCAGTCACGGAGTTGGTTCTCATTGCTATACACATAACTCATACGGAGAATTGTGTGCAGATTTTGAAACAGAAATTAATTGGACAGCTCCTAACTATAAAAATCTATCCGAAAAGGTTGGAATAGCCATGGACATGGATTATTGTGGAAGTCCATATGGTTCCGTTCCTACATCACCAAATTCTGCACATGTATTACAAGATTATTATAACTATCATACATTTATAGGCCCCACAGATGCAGACTACATAAAAAATGAATTACAAAACGGACGCCCCGTTTATGTTTCTATTCCCGGAGACCCTATTGGTCACGCCATAGTTGTTGATGGATATGATAGTTTGGGATATTTCCACATTAATTTTGGATGGGGCGGCACAAATAATGGCTATTATATGTTAAATAAATCTCAGGTATTAACAACAAATCAAATAACATTTGGTTTAAATGTAGACCAAGCTGTATATATTTCACCTACTCCATACATCACAAACGAACAAGATTCTCTCGCATTAATACAAATATATACAGAATTACAACAGACATGGGATACAACAAAACCAGTTATCAATTGGCCTGGCGTAACTGTTATGAATAAACGGGTTATTAACCTTTCACTACGCACCGTATCGGGTGAAATATCACCCGAAATAGGAAACTTAACACATTTACAATCATTATCAATACATGGAGATATACAAGGAACAATTCCCAATGAAATATCAAATTTGGTTAACTTACAAAAGCTCTCACTTTCATCATCCCCCGCTACTTACTCACCTATACCGGAAGATATAGGAAATATAACAAATTTAAAAACATTGTATGCCACACATGTTTTTTCCGGTCCGTTACCAGCCTCATTTAAACAACTCACAAAATTAACATATCTGTACCTCTCAAACAATAACATAAGCGGATCTTTGCCGGATGAAATAAGCAATTTTGTACACCTAGAAGAATGTATTCTTAACAACAATGATTTTAATGGAACGTTACCTGATAGTATTGGAAATTTAGAACAGTTAGTTAATTTCGACATTCACAATAATAACTTTTCCGGAAATATACCTGCATCTATTGGTAACTTGAAACACATAACCAATTTAGATATTTCTCATAATACACTTGAAGGACCACTACCAGAGACCTTTGGCAACATGGAGTCTCTACAATTTTTAAAAGCACAACATAATAATATAACTGCTCTTCCTACTTCCTTTGGCAGATTGAGCACCCTTCACACACTTGATATAAGTTATAATAACATTGCACAAATTCCCGATTCGATAGAATATATCCACTCACTTTTAACAGTCAATCTAGCACACAATAACATATCTTCTTTACCGGAAAATTTTGGCTCATGGCCACGATTACGAAACTTGAATATGTCATACAACTCAATCTCTCATTTTCCACTTGATATTTGTTTTTTAGATTCTGTACAAAATATACATTTCACACACAACATAATTAATAAACTTCCTTCACAATCAGCTGAATTGGGATATATATCTCAATTTCGTTTAGACAGCAACAATATAGCATCTACTATTCCGGTTGAATTATTTACAAATCCACAGTTGTATCTCACATTACGTCATAACAGACTGGCATTTGAACATGTACCACAACACAAACCAGACACCACTTTTTATAACGGTCTGTACCATCAAAAAAATACTCAACTCACACAACATGAATTTAAAGTTCACATGGGCGATACGGTACATATAGACATACGAGACTATTGTTCAGTCTCTGACAGCAATAATATGTATTTTTGGCAAGAATATCCTGATAAAATCTCACAAACAACACAATATGAAGAAGATTCGCTACCAAATCCTATTTTATCAGTTATTATTACCGAAGAGGTTTTATCAAAACATTTTTATTGTAAAATATTTAATAATAACGTAGCTCACTACAGTTTTGAAGGAGAACCTCTTCCGTGCTTATTCTACGTAAATACCGATAGCATATTTTTTAGCACATATACCGAAGAAGAATGGTTACAAAAACAATATCCTGAGAGTTATATTACTCATTCACAAACTATTAAACAAAGCTCAATATCCAATGGAACCATTACCTGTACCGTACCCAAAAATATTCGAGGTGAAGTATTTTGGGAAGCATCATACGACAGCAAAAAATGGATAACCTTGTCTGACACGATAACACAAACAGATTTATGGGCGAATGTACTGTCACTTTCTAACACAGAAATAATTATAGAACCACACACACCCGCATATTATCGTTGTGTAATAAAAGAAAATACCTGTACGCCATACATAAGCGACACACTCCATATTTTACCATATGGAGATGTCCTTTTCAATGACTTTATATCACCATCAGACACTACACATACAAGCATTGTAGTTGATAGTATAGAAGTTATTATACCTCCCGGATTTTCTTATGAAGACGTACGATTAACAATAGTAAAATTACACAATACCCCCTCATTTCCGAATAATGTAAAATCTACTGGTACTGCATATGATGTCACACTCAGTAATAGTTCTATTTTTGACATTCCTTTAATTATAAAACTTAAAAACATACAGCCGGAAGATATAGATACAACAGATTTACTCTCATACACTGGAGCATATTTTGATGAAAAAAATAATCAATGGGAACCATACGACAATAGTGTAATATCTCGCACAGACAGTTCTATTACCTTTCTCACAAATCACCTCACAAAACTATCATGGTATCAAATTCAACATGGTTTATACACAGACTACTATACCAAAGATAGAGTTAGCGTGTATTACACCTATGGTTCTCAGGATATTGTTCAATACAGTGACTATGAAAACAATCTCAAAAAAACAGGGCTACATTCATGGAACAATACCAATACCGAGCCAAAAGACGGTGGAAATCCATATATGATTCAGGATATTGCCGAATATGTAAATCAAATAATGAATACATTTGAATTGAAAGGACTCAGTGTACCCGAACACTTTAGGGTATATGTAAAAACCGATGTAGATGAAAATGCTTACGGCTATGTTGGGTTTGCATCATATCTGTCATCGAAAGGATATCTAACCCTAAACACCGTGTTTGTAAATGGACAAAGCTCATTACAAAATACCCTTGCACATGAATATATGCATTACACACAAGATTATTATATGACCGTACTACTCGACAATATGTTTTGGATGGAAGCCCATGCACCTTTAGCATCACGATTAGTTTGGAATGAGGATAATTTACCCCTTTCTGATGTAGAAATAACATTAGCAAAATCGCACGAACCACGAAAAGGATTCAATTCAATATTAGACATACTTCAAAAACCATGGGATAATGCCGGAACTGCCCCTGTCATAGAAAAATTTAGTGTTAACAGTGGAGATGCAAATTTAGCTAGTACATTTTTGCATTATATGAGAAGTTACCGAACAGGCGAGAAATTAGATATTGTTCAATTGCTCACAGACAACACCTGGAGTTCTGCAATAGAACATGCAACCTGGCGAACCTATTTAAACTCAGAAATTCAATCACAATTAAATTCAGATATAGGAACAGAATATGCTAATTTTGTAACATTTCTGCTATCCGGGGAAAAAGATACTTTTTCAATGCTATCAAAAAACTCACACCTTTCACCATTTTCATATCTTATAAAACATTCATCAAAAGAAAGTACTGGTAGTTTTGCACAGCGTTTTCAATACGATTTTTCAACACAGACACAAGATTCTATAATAGAAAACATACAGTATACAGTTCCTTATTTATCCAGCAAAATGGTACTTCTACACAATAGTTCACCTGACACCGCTGTGATAGTAACATACGAACCATCACATGATTTACAAGAACACAACGTAGTGTATCATGGCTATTATAATCATACAACAGAAACAGTAGAATACATAAATATTACAGACTCCAGTTCCTATTCACTATTTCTTGATGCTCGTACAGAAACTTCTGTTGCACAACATACACATACATCATTTTTACTGTTTGTAAATACTCGATGCCCCTCTAGCACCGATTTTTCTAGTAATTTTAATGTGAATGCAACATTAACAGCAACTCCGGTTATGAATATTCAAAAACTCGCGTATGTAAATGTTCGCCCCGAATCATGGACATATCCATTATATACATCATCGTTTATGAAAACAATAATTCCCGACGAACCAAGACCACAAACATTTAACTACACAATTCATTCATACAATAAAGAAATCCGTGATGACTCTTCATACGTTATACATATAGATTTATCTACCATATATACCTTAGACAATGGAATAAATATGCATTCAGCAAAAAAAATTATGCATGTTTCCGAACAAATTGCATATAACTACGTTACCGGAATTATAGAAATTTCTCACACAAGCGTAGATTCACTAATTCATGAAGCTTATTATAATCATACAACACAAACCGAAATAGAGGGATATACAGGAGGCATTACACACAAAGAAATGAACATTTCAATACAAGACTTCAATACTTTCGAAGAATATGAATGGTTTTCCTATTATGATAATGCCTATAGATTTGAAGCGACTAATGCAGATGAAGATATCACACACTTTGAATATGCCGAAACAGACACAGAATACTACAGCACCGGAGAAATTTCAAATAATAACATCGTCAATTATTCCAAAGAAACATTACCCGCAAATCTGACTATGTATATGGTTTTTTATAACCAATAACACAGATAGTATATCATCTACTATTTTTAGATTTTACACCAAAAGTTTAAAGTAAACTCAGATTTAATTATAAACTTTTGCTAAACTGTCGTTTTTAATAAAAATACCTGTATCTTGCGGCAATTATTAACCATCCATTTTATGGATACATAAAATATAATAAAATCTTATATCCTGCTTTTTACTGTACATACAATGTATATGTTCCATTTTCTCCCATTTTTTGCATAGAATATTTTATGCAACAATCTACGGAAAGCAACTTATAGAAGACTTTTTTTTAAGAATTTACACAATTATGTTATTTGAATCATTACCCCTTATTAAGCCTATAGCAAAATCATTGCAAGAAGAAGGCTATGTTAATCCGACACCTATTCAGGCAGAAGCAATTCCTATAATTCTGGAGGGATCCGATATATTAGGATGTGCCCAAACGGGTACGGGAAAAACAGCTGCTTTTGCTATTCCAATTATTCAGCTTCTGAGCGAACGAACAGTATTTCAGAAAAAGAAGGCTATTCGTAGTCTTATTCTTACACCTACACGCGAGTTGGCAATACAAATAGATGAGAGTTTCAAAACCTATGGAAAATATACTAATATTGAGACAACGGTTATTTTCGGTGGTGTAAATCAGCTTTCGCAAACAAAACGATTGCGGGCGGGTGTTGATGTTTTAATTGCAACTCCCGGGCGTTTGCTCGATTTAATACAACAAGGTTTTATTTCCTTGCGTGAGGTTGAATTTTTTGTTTTGGACGAAGCTGACCGTATGTTAGATATGGGTTTTATTCATGATATTAAAAAATTATTGCCATTGCTTCCCAAAAAGAGACAATCGCTGTTTTTTTCCGCAACTATGCCTCCGGCAATTGTGAAACTTGCCAATACAATCCTCAATAAACCAAAACAGGTTTCGGTAACTCCGGTTTCGTCTACTGTTGAGATAATTGACCAGTATATGTATTTTGTTGATAGAGGAAATAAAAATGCACTGTTATTAGATATTTTGCAAAAAAATGACATGGACAGTGTCCTGGTTTTTACCCGCACAAAACACGGAGCAGATAAGGTTGTGAAGTATTTGAATAAGAATAATATTACAGCACTTGCAATTCACGGTAATAAATCCCAAAATGCCCGACAAAAGGCATTGCAAAATTTTAAAGATCAGACAACACAAGTCCTCGTTGCCACCGATATAGCTGCTCGCGGTATTGATGTCGATAGTTTAGGATATGTGATTAATTATGAAATTTCGAATGTTGCGGAAACATATGTTCATAGAATAGGCAGAACGGGCAGAGCCGGTGGAGAAGGTACCGCACTTTCATTTTGCGATGCCGAAGAAAAAGCATATGTGCGTGATATTGAAAAACTAATTGGCAAAAAAATACCTGTTGTCACTGAGCATCCATTTCCACTTACAGATCATAATCCGGAAAAAAAGGTACAGCAACAACGCTCAAAAAAAACAGGAAAGCCCTCGTATAAAAAATCGGGAACTTCTTCAAATCATAAAAGTGATACAAAAAAACCGTATCGGAAAAGGTATTAATCTATGACAGATAATACCACCCAAGACAATGTTGACGTCCTGAAAAAACTATGGCGGCTGATATAAAAAATATGATAACCTACTCTATCTCATAATTAAAAGCTATTTTTGTATAAATCAATTTTACAAAAAAAACTGTGACTCATAAAAATAGTATACTATCAGAGGAAATAGCATGTATTATTAGATGTCTTTCACATAATAATAAAGCCATTTATTTTTCGGATTCTTTGGATTGGGAATTATTTAAAACTATTGCCCGGGAATTACGAATAGCTCCCATACTCTATTATGCTATTTGTAAGCAAAATCAATTTCAAATATATAAATATTTTTTCAATTTTATATCTGAGAATCTACAAATTCCCCGCATATTCAATTTCTTGTGTATAAAAATCTCTGTTTTTGCTTACTTCATCATACTCTTTTTTTTCAATCCAATTACCTTGCGAATCGTATTTGTACTCGAATTCTTTTTTAAAAATGAGAGTCTCGTCAATTCTTTGACGAATATAAGATTGCACAAACCCATAATCATTATATAGGTAAAAATCTTCATGTACATCTACGCCATCTTTTTGTCGTAAAAAATTAGTTTGTTTTTCTAAGATTCCACACGAATTATATGTATAATAATGACTCTCCATTTTTGTACCCATAGAATCTTTTACGACATGCGAAATTATCAAACCATTTTTGAATTTTTTGGTGTGTACTGCTTCAATCACCCCGTATTCGTTTAGATGTGTTTCGGTAACAACTCCCATTTCGTATGAATATTCATACAAAACTTCCAGCTCAACTCCTCGCATACTATTATAAAAAAAAGAATGCGTTTTTATTCCGTTCTTGTTGTATAGAAAACGTGAACTAAACAAAATATACTGACCTATTTGCCAAGGCTCAAAGATAAGATTATTATGTTCATCGTAATAATAAAAAATTGACTCATCAACAGAGTTTTCATTACGTTCGATATCTTTTGTAGTTTCTTCCGTAAGATAACCAAACTGATTAAATTTCAACTCTTGCACCATATAAGCACGAAGAGGGTCATTCATTTCATAATCATTCATAAATCTAAATGTTGAAACTGATACGACATTACCATGCAGGTTCAGTTTTCGGACATCTGGAATAGCACGTGCAATAGACGCACGCACATATTCATAATATTTAAATTGTACTATACTCATATTGCAATAATTTTAGGGTTGTCAGATACATTAGTTTGTCTTTTTTTCTCGCTGTTATAAGCATCTAGACATGTATTTATCCTTCTCATATTCATTCTTGAACTAAAAGCATTCAAATATTTTATCCAGCGTTCACAGCCAATATCTACGGCATCTTCCATAGCATCATACAAAGCCAACTCCATATCAGTGGCATCCCATTTGGGAGTATTATAATGCTTCTCGATGCTTACCAATTCTTCTAATAAAGGATAATTAAATAATTCGAGCCATTCAGGAAAAAATTTATGCATAACCGAACGAACGCGTCTGAAGTCAATTGCATCCAATTCTTCTTGTTTTCTTCCCATGTACTCTTGTACAGTCGATTCTGTAATGTAATTCGTACTTACCATGTACGCTTCTGCTGCTGTTATCTGCGGATGTACAAACAGCAATTGAGCCAATGCCTGTTTTGTTGCGTCGGGCAAAGGATTTTTCTGCAATGCAGTAATACCAAAAAAATTATACGTTATAGTGTGTTTTTTCATAGGCACATAATTAAAAATGTTTCTACTAAGCTGATTAGGTTTACAAAAAAGATGTTTTTTATAATAACACTGATACTCTTTCCAAAACAATATGTTTTTGCTTGTAAATTAGGCACTTTCCAACAAACACCCCGGTTTGTTATTAAACCAAGATTAAAAAAATTATTTACCTGCCATAGAAGGTGAAAAACCTTTTTCAACCTTTAGTTGTTGCTCCACAAAGTCAATGAACGTTTTGTTTCGTATTCGTCACTTATTGAATTCAACTATTACTCCTCCAATACAAACAGCATACTATATTCGTCTGCAATATGCTCTTTATAAGAATTAATGCTGTCCCAAAAATCCAAGCCCAGAAGTTCTATACTTCGGTACATTGCCGACGAAACACTTGAGCCATACACAATCACATGCAGCTGCAAATATGTTCTGGCAGGAATACCCGAATGTGCCCCCGTTTGCGTTTCGGTAATGCCCCGCGGGATATAGCTGTCGCTAAAATATACCGTAGAAGGGCTGTTGTAATTGCGAATAGCACAACCGACAACACTTCCCGGCCCATTTATTACTGTAACACTGTACGAATGTTCTGTATTATTAATAATTACCTGCACATTACCTATAAGATTATCGTACACATAAGTATGTTGAGCACTTTTTTGCAAAACCGTCACATGCACCGGGTCTTCCTTTTTACATGCAGTAAAAACTGCGACAATAAGAATAATTACACCAATTTTTTTCATAATTTCAAATTTTACGTTACACACCACATACAGCACATCTTGTGCAAACGCACAAAAATGTACCATAACATATGCAAGTTCACTACTCACGATGGAATACTATGATTCCATACCAATAAAATGTTTTTTTGAAATTCTTACTCCTTAGTAAGTTTCATAATTCACACGATGCTCTGTATGAAGTTTCTGAATTTAGCACGTATGTATTCTGCACATACCCATGTGCCCCATAAGTAAAAAAAGATGCGAAGATTATACTCTCAACTTTTGCAAAGATAGTTGTTGAGGAGGGGGATGTCAAGGAGGAGGATAAATATTTTGATTTTAATAGCTGAAATTATTTTGATTCTTATTTCTTTTGCTCTGTTTCTTGTATTACAACTAATTCAATATTATTAATCTTTAATAACTGTTTAACATGACCTCTCACATAGACGAATGTGCCTTCTTTTGGAACCGAAGACTCTTCTGGGAGTATTAAAA
>JAWOEL010000009.1:0-31834 GCA_046482735.1 Bacteroidales bacterium
GTATATCAGGGTATGAATGGGGGGAAGGTGGTCTTCAAAATGCACATCTACCACGCTGCCGCGCACAGAGACAAAAATGGAAAGGTGTAAAAAATGAACGTGGAAATTATAGTACATATGGTTCTGTTATGCTTATTCGATAACTGGTTGTAAAACTATAAATATATAACACACAAAAGGCTGTTTTAAAAAAAACAGCCTTTTGTGTATATATATCTAATCTCACAAAATAACAAACTTAAAAATTATATCGAACTCACGTTAATACATTACCGTATCAACACATAAACCATTTTTATAATATGAAATACCTTTTTTAACACCATTTTCATATACAACAGAAATCTTTTGATTTGAAAATACATCAATAAAAACCCACGTACCTACTTTTACATTATCTTCATATTCTGCTTTTGCAAGCAATTCACCATCCTGAGAATACCTAAAAGATGTACCATGTAATAACCCTGATTTATAATTTCGTTTTTCTTTAACAGAGCCATCTTCATAATACTCAATATATGTACCATGCAATTCATTATCAAACAATTCAGCAGTATATAGTAGCACACCACTCGTGTCTTCTTTTGTGATTACCTGAGTCTCTACTGTACCCGGCAAATTATACGAAATATCGTTTTGAGCATAACTCATATTTATAAGTAAAAAAACTAACGATATACCAATTGTTATTGTTTTCATAATCCCAATGTTAAGTTTATATTACTATTATATATACAAATATACGATGACTTTACGCTAATTTTACATACGCAATGTAAACTTAACTATTTATTAACATGAGAATCACACTAAACAACTAGAATACATACATGATTTCAACTAATTAAAAGAACCAATAAATCCACATCTCTCTATACTGATTATCAATATAAAACCAAGTATATACAGTAATCCTAGGGAAAGAATTGCAATTGTTGTACAAAAACTAATTAAATATTGTACATTTATACTGTATACAATACGAAATAGTTATTTAAAAATTTACAATATTAAAGTTCATGAATAGATTTGAACGCATATTATACGAAGTTTGGGGATACAGACATTTCAGACCACTACAATTAGAAATAATTGAAAGTATTTCAGAAGGAAAAGACACATTAGGCCTTATGCCAACAGGTGGAGGTAAATCTATAACATTTCAGGTCTACTCACTTTCAAGAGAAGGTATATGTGTTGTAGTTACACCACTTATAGCTCTTATGAAAGATCAGGTAGACAATTTAAAATCAAAAAAAATAAAAGCCCTTGCCGTATATTCCGGCATGAACAAACGCGAAATTCAACATGCATATGACAACTGCATATATGGCGAAGTTAAATTTTTATATATTTCACCCGAACGATTAAGTACCCCATTATTTAAAGAAAAAATTCAGCATATGAATGTCAATCTGTTAACGATTGACGAAGCACACTGCATATCGCAATGGGGATATGACTTTAGACCCGCATATCTTGAAATTGCAAACATAAAAGAACTCATTCCGAATGTCCCACTTTTAGCTCTTACTGCTACTGCTACCCCAGATGTAGTTAAAGATATTCAAAACAAATTACAATTCAAAAAACACAACGCACTCTCTAAAAGTTTTGAACGTGAAAATCTCACTTATTTAGTAAAAGAAAAACAAGATAAATTAGGCTTTCTACTGTCAATATGTACAAAAATAAAAGGAACAGGAATTATTTATGTACGCACACGTAAAAAAACAAAAGAACTTACTGTTGCACTCCAAAAAAAAGGAATACCTGCCGATTACTATCATGCAGGACTTGACGCAGAAACACGACAATATAAACAAGAACAATGGATGAAAAATCCTACTGCTATTATGATAAGCACAAATGCATTTGGAATGGGGATAGATAAACCAAACGTTCGTTTTGTGTTGCACTATGATTTACCAGAATCACTCGAAGCCTATTTTCAAGAAGCTGGACGAGCTGGGCGAGACGGGAAAGAATCATATGCTGTTTTATTATATAATAAAACAGACATTGCAACATTGAAAACATTCTTTACCAAAAAATTTCCTGAAAATGCATACATTAAAACGGTGTATGAAGCACTGGGTAATTTTTACCAAATCCCTATTGGCGGAGGTAAAGGAAATGCTTACGACTTTTTTATTGCTGACATATGTAGCAAGTATACACTTGATATTATAAAAACACACAATAGCATTAAAATACTTGAAGAAGAAGGGTATATATATGTATCTGAATCTGCCGAAACACGTTCGAGAGTGAAGTTTCTACTTGATAGGCATATGTTATATAAATTTCAGGTAGAAAATAAAAACTTTGATATATTTATTAAATTATTATTACGAACATACACTGGTATTTTTACAGAATATGTGCCTATATCTGAAGAATTTTTAGCAAAAAAAGCACACGCTCATGTTGATTTAATATATAAATACCTTATTACTCTCGCAAAAAACGGCATAATTAGTTACTATAAAGCAAAACAAAATCCGGTAGTATTTTTTATTGAAGAACGAGTACCTCTTGATACACTCTTTATATCAAAAGAACGATATGAATTCAAAAAAGAACGTCAGAGGAAACGACTCAATGCCCTACTCCACTACACAACTTCAAAAAGCAAATGCCGTAGTTTACAACTCCTCGAATATTTTGGCGAAAAACACAACAAACGGTGCGGAAACTGTGATACATGTAGAAAACGAAATGAACTTGAATTATCTAAAACACAATTCGATAACATTCTCGCATTAATAAAAAAAAGAACATCTCAAGAATCTGTTGCACTTCACCAATTAATTCAAGAAGCACAAGCTGATGAAGAAATTGTGCTAAAAGTTATACATTATCTTCTCGAAAACAAAAAAATAACCTATACCAGTGCCGGAAAACTGTTATGGAATTTATAGTTTTATAGTAAAAATACACATACAAATTACTCCTCTATGCGAAATTGTACATATATACTCGACGAAATTGTGATTTTTTTATACTCTAGTGGTTGATTTTCCGGTTCCTGCTTTGCCGAATACTGTGCATACATAACATTTCTCTGAGGATACGGTCGTACGTTATCGTTTTCTCTCACATTCAAAGCTTTTCCGGTTTTCTCTCCTATAGCTTCCAGTAAATAATCTGCTTTTGCTTTTGCAGATTTTATAGCTTCAATACGCACTTCTTGTTCTAACATTTCAATATCAGAATGACTTACATGAGAAACACGTGCATCATTTATATGTATAGAATGCAGCATTTCAAAAACCCTACTTACTTTATCTGCATTTGTAACCTTTAATACATAAAACGTCTCCGATATTACACCTTTACGAAACCACGAAACCGACGTATAATTAGCCTGAGCATCAGACAAAAAAAGATTATCTAATGAAATACCTAATTTTTGTACTTTTTGTTTTAATTTTTTTTCTTGTTCTTCCACAGTAACTTGGTTACGTCCCTCATTCCGCTCTTTAATAGCTATATGAATAAAAATTTCATTCGGTACAATTTCTTTTTTTGCAGTTCCGTGTACCTCAATAACCGGCAATACTTTATTGTCCTGTGTGATTATTTGAGAAAATCCAAAATAACCAACTAACACTAAAACAACAAAACTTATACTTTTTTTCATATCTGTAGATTTTAATAAATATAATATAGAATCTGACCGAAATATACAAAAAAATACACAAATCACACACCCCATTGTAACTTTTTAACATACTAATCCTCATTAGATTGGTTTATGTTTTTAGTATTCTTCACGATGTATAAACATGAACACCAATTACAATACATATTGATAAAACAACTGATTCAAATACCCATCAACCGAACGAATCCATGATTTTTTTATACCGGAACAAACAAACCCCTGTTGTTCGAACAGACGTATACTTTTGTGATTCGTTTCTGAAATTTCCGCATATAATTGGTTTAGTAACAACACAGATCTTGCATATTTTTGCACACAAATAAGAGCTTCGGAAGCATAACCATTGCCCTCATATTGAGGAGCAACAAACACACCAACACCACACCGTTTATTCTGCGGATCAAAATCAAACAAATCTATCATTCCTACAGTGCATGAAATATCTTTCACAAAAATCATTAAACGTAATTGCTTCACAGTATATATATCTAAATAAGACTGCGAAATGTATTGCTGTAAAACATCTTTTGAAAAAGGCGTAACCGTAGAGCTAACTAACCAAATATCAGTTCTATTCTCCCAAGCATATAACAAATCAATATCTGAAGGCTCAAGTGCTCGCAATTTAATTAATTCAGTTTCTAATATGGAATGATGTATCATGTTACATAAAAATTAAGGAAACGATTTAAGAATATATCGTTTCTTAAATAAATATATTATATTTGTAATGTACATTAAAATAATATAAAATACTATTTATTTTAAACAAAACTTAATAACAACAGAGTTTTTAATAAAAAAATAATGCATTTTCAAAAGCAAACTATATCTTTGCATGCAGAAAAAAAATAATTGTATAAAATATGGCTGAAAAGCAAAAAACACTAAAATCAGAAGCTGTATTCGAAGGCATAGGATTACATACAGGGCAACATATGATTGCCACAGTAAAACCTACTGAAGCAGATTTTGGAATAAAATTCAAACGTATTGATCTTGAAGATCAACCAATAATACCTGCACTAGCAGAATATGTAATAGATACATCAAGGGGAACCGTAATAGGTAATAAAAAAGCATCGGTAAGTACAATAGAGCACATGCTTGCAGCAATGAGCGGTTTGGGCATTGATAACGCTCTTATAGAAATCGATGGACCAGAAGTTCCTATTTTACACGGAAGTGCAAAAATATTTTATGATGGCCTTAATCAAGCAGGTGTACAAGACCTGGAAAAAGAAAAAAAATACTACGAAATACAGGAAAAAATAACATATACCGAAGAAGACAGAGGTGTAGAAATTGTTGCATATCCAAGTGATAGCTTCTCGATTGACGTACGAATAAGCTATGAATCTCCGATTTTACACAACCAATACGCAACTCTTCATTCTCTCAAAAATTTTAATACAGAAATAGCAAGTGCTCGCACATTTTGTTTTTTTAGAGAAATTGAATCTTTGGCAAAAAATAATCTTATAAAAGGTGGTAGTTTAGATAATGCAATAGTTTTTGTAGACCACGAAACAACACAAGATGAAATAGACAGAATATCTGAGCTTTTTAACAAGGAGGATATACGTATTGACACACAGGGAATATTAAATAATATTCAACTTCATTATCCGAACGAACCGGCACGACACAAATTATTAGATGTAGTTGGTGATCTTATGCTTACCGGCATGCCTATTAAGGGGCATATTATTGCAACAATTCCGGGGCACAAAGCAAATACAGAATTTGCTAAAATAATACGGAAAGACATAAAGAGTAAACGCGGGCCTCAAGCTCCCAAAATAGACGTACATGCGGAACCTCTTGTCACAAATGAAGGAATAAAAAAAATATTACCGCACCGATATCCGTTTCAGTTGGTAGATAAAATAATGAGTATTTCAAGAGATGAAATAATTGGTGTAAAAAATGTAACAAGTAATGAACCATTTTTCATGGGACATTTCCCAGAAGAACCGGTAATGCCGGGAGTTTTACACTTGGAAGCAATGGCACAATGTGGAGGTGTACTTGCACTTTGGCATGAAGATGAACCCGAAAAATGGTCAACCTATTTTATAGGAATGGATAAAATAAAATTTAGAAAAAAAGTTGTTCCTGGAGACATATGTGTGTTTAAATTAAAACTTATTTCTCCTATCAGACGAGGAATTGTGCATATGCAAGGATATACTTTTGTCGGAAATCAATTAGCAACAGAAGCTGAATTAATGGCTCAAATTATTAAAAATAAATAATACATGGCAAACCCTACCGCATTTATACATCCAAATACTAAAATTGGTAAAAATGTAACTATTTCACCCTTTTCATACATTTATGATGATGTAGAAATAGGTGACGGAACATGGATTGGTCCAAACGTGACAATATTTAATGGTGCCCGAATTGGTAAAAATTGTCAAATATTTCCCGGTGCTGTCATTTCAGCAATACCGCAAGATTTAAAATTTAATGGTGAATATACTACTACCGAAATTGGTGACAATACAGTTATTCGTGAGTGTGTTACTATTCATAGAGGAACAACCGACAAATATAAAACAGTAGTTGGAAAAAACTGTCTTCTTATGGGCTACGTACATATTGCACACGATTGTATAGTTGGTAACAATTGTATTTTTGCAAATTATGCAGCACTCTCGGGACATTGTATTGTTGGAGATTACGCCATTCTGGAAGGTATGGCAGCAGCACCTCAATTTATTCATATAGGCAAGCATGCATTTATTGGTGGGAACACTATTGCTCGTAAAAATGTACCTCCATATGTGAAAGCTGCCCGCGAACCTATCAGCTACATGGGCGTAAATGCTATTGGCTTACGCAGAAGAGGCTACACAGAAGAAGAAATAAATACAATACAAGATATTTACAGAATTTTATTTCAAAAAGGTCTTAACGTTTCACAGGCTTTAGAAATTATTGTACACGACTTTGAAAAATCTGAATTACGTGATGAAATTATTTCTTTTGTAAAAGAATCTGATAAAGGTATTATCAACAGAGGGTAATTCTATCATGCTCCACCGAACACATTTCTTTTTTATTATTCTTTTATTCATTGCATGTTCCTGTTCGCAGACACACACAACCAATTACTCCGAATTTAAGGGGTCTGCTCAAGGAACATACTATAGAGTATTAGTTGAACACACACAAAACAGAGATACTCTTTCTCAACATATAGAAGAGATACTCGCTGATTTTGATACTGTTTTTAGCAATTATATACCACAATCACTCATTTCTACATGTAATCGTTCTGAAAAATTTACGTACAATAATCCACATTTTTATTATTTTCTACAAAAGTCTTCGCATTTTTATTCCCTGACAAAAGGTGCATTTGATATTACTATAGCACCTTTGGCCAATGCTTGGAAATTTGGCTACACAAGCAATGATTCATCTACCCCATCACATGATACTATTGCAACTATTATGAAATATGTAGGCATGAATTCGGTAACATTTGATTCCACACAAGTACATAAAAAAGCCGAAACAAAATTAATCTCAAATGCCATAGCTCAAGGATATAGTTGTGATATAATAGCACAGTTTTTAGAACAAAATAATATGCATAATTATTTGATAGATGTAGGTGGTGAAATGAAGGTGAAAGGAAAAAACCCGAAAGGGCAAAACTGGAAAATAGGCATACAAAAACCTGTTGAAGGAGCGTCTACACAAGATTATAACATAATAGTTGAGTTAGAAAACATCTCATTAGCAACATCAGGAAACTATAGAAAGTTTTATATTAAAAATGGAAAAAAATATTCTCACACCATTGATCCTCTAACAGGATACCCGGTTTCACATAACCTACTAAGTGCCACAATAATAACGCAGGAATGCATAGATGCAGATGCTGCAGCTACAGCATGTATGGTTATGGGATTAGAAGAATCGAAAAAATTTATTATAAATAATGAATCCTTTGAAGGAATATTAATTTATGATGACTCAGATTCACTTAAAACATTTATAAGTAAGGGAATTCAAAAAAATATTATTAGCTTAAAAAAATAAAAAAACCGTATTTTTTTGTATTTTTACGCTCGATTAGGTAAAAATTAATTTTATTATGCATGTAGCTATAGCAGGAAATATAGGTGTTGGGAAATCAACATTGGCGGGTTTATTAGGGAAACATTATAAATGGGAAGTAAACTATGAAAATGTCGATGACAACCCATACTTAGACGACTTTTACAAAGATATGAAAGCTTGGGCTTTCAATGTCCAAATATATTTTTTGCAAAGTCGGCTTCACCATATTATGAAAATTCACAAATCCGGTAAAAATGTTATTCAAGACCGCACAATATACGAAGATGCATATATATTTGCACCCAACCTTCATGGTATGGAGCTTATGGCAACACGCGATTTTGAAACATATTTTTCACTATTCAGACAAGTAGAAAAATTAGTACAACCACCCGATTTGTTAATTTACTTAAAAGCATCTATTCCAACTCTGGTAAAACGTATTCAAACAAAAGGACGAGAATATGAAAATACAATACGAATAGATTACTTAGAAAGCTTAAATAAACGTTATGAAACCTGGATAAAATCGTACGATTCAGGAAAAATATTAATAATTGATACCGATTCTATAAACTTTATTGATAATCCTGAAGATTTTAGTACAATTATAAACAAAATTGATGCTGAATTATTTGGTCTTTTTTAACTGATAACAAAAAAACATATGACACACAAAGAACGATATTCATTTAACTCAAATGATTTATTATTTCGAATATTTTTATACAAAAAACCGCTTCTGATTATTTCGGCTTGTGCATTTATTATTTCCACTATAATTGCATTTTTTGTGCTCACACCACAGTTTCGTTCAAGCGTTATTTTATTCCCCGCCCCTTCTGCCTCTATTTCTCAATCACTTATTTCTACGGTAAACACATATAAGTCTGAATCTGTATTTGGTGAAGAAGAAGAGTTAGAACAAATTTTACAGGTTTTGCAAAGTGATGAGTTACGAAACAGAATTATTGAAAAGTACGACTTATGGAAGCACTATGAAATAGATACCGCAGAAATTGATTATCCTCGCGATAAAATGATGGATAAATTCTACAATAACATACATTTTTCACGTACAAAATATATGGCAATTGAGGTTGAAGTTTTCGACAAAAGTCCTGATACAGCTGCATATATAGCAAATAACATTATGTATTTGATAGACTCAGTGATGAACAAAATGACCAAAAGACGAGCACAGGAGGCTTACAAAATTGTGCGAGAAGAATACACAATAAAAGAGCAACAAATTAATGAACTTGAAGACTCTTTAGGTCAAATCATGAGCAAGGGTGTATTCGATTTTGAATCTCAGTCAGAAGTCCTCAATAAAGCATATGCTGATGCATTAGCTTCAGAAAATATGAAAGGTGCTGCCAAAATAAAATCTTCATTAGACACACTTGCCAAATATGGTAGTTCATATATGTCAATTCGCGATTTTTTAATCTACGAAAAAGAGCAACTAAGTATGTTAAATTCACGACTAAAAGAAGCTAAAGTAAATGCGGAACGGGATTTAACACACTATTTTGTGGTAAACAAAGCATACAAATCAGATAAAAAAGCTAAACCAAAACGCTTAATGATTGTGGTGATTTCTACAATTGCAACATTCCTTTTTGCATTTGTCGTATTGGTTATTATTGACTTATTTAAAGATTTTAAAGACAAAAAATCAAAAGCTCAAATTGAAACTAATTTGTGATATCACGATCGACAACCATAAAACTATACATATTCACGGCTTTGTTTATAGTCGTGAATATGCTTTTTATTTATAATGATTCCTATATCATTAATGCTATTCCTTTTGCTATTTTATTGATGTTGCTGGCATTTTTATCATTACGGCATTTAATGCTTATAATTATGTTTTCAGCTCCCTTATCCATAGAATTATCATATTTTTTTCCGGACATAGCAATAGATATGAGTTTACCAACCGAACCTTTTTTGTTTGGTGTAATGGGTATATTTTTTCTTAAATTAATAACCGAAAAAAAATTCGACAAAAAAGTTCTTTCGCATCCGGTTTCTATCAGCATATATTTTTACCTCACATGGCTTTTTCTAACATCAGTAAGTTCTGAAATACCAATTGTTTCTTTCAAATATTTATTGGTTCGCACATGGTTTATTGTCAATTTTTATTTTTTAGTAACGCAATTAGTTGAAGACAAATCATATATATCTAAATATATTTGGGCATATGCATTTGGTTTAATCATCGTTATTGGTATTACAATTTTTAAACATGCTCAAGAAGGATTTACTCAACAAGCCGGCCACTACGTTATGAATCCTTTTTTTCACGACCACACTTCATACGGAGCAGCCTTAGCAATGATTTTGCCAGCTATTATTGGTATCACACAAAGTACTATAAAAACATTTAACATTCGTTTTTTGCAATTTTTTTCTATAGGAATTATACTTCTTGCACTTATTTTTTCATACACCCGTGCCGCATGGTTAAGTGTTGTTGCAGCCATAGGTGTATTAATTATTGTCAAATTACGTATAAAACTTCGTTCACTCATCATTGTTGGTATACTCGCAGCAAGTATTATAATTCCAATCAGTCATTCTATTCTTATTTCACTGCAAAAAAATGATGAAGTATCCAGCACCGATTTCTCGTCTCATATACAATCCATGTCAAACATAACTACAGATGCCTCAAATTTAGAACGAATAAACAGGTGGAAATGTGCGTTAAGAATGTTTGAAGAACGACCAGTATTAGGATGGGGGCCAGGTACCTATATGTTTTTATATGCACCATTTCAACACTCACAAGACCGCACAATTATTAGCACCAATGCAGCAGATTTGGGAAATGCTCACAGCGAATACCTTGGGCTACTCTCCGAAGCAGGGCTAATTGGATCTCTCTCATTTATAATAATAATACTACTAACCTTACGAACAGCTTTTAATTTGCATAAAAAATCCGACAATATATTTACAAAAAAAGTTACATTATTTTTAACTCTTGGACTTATAACATATTATGTCCATGGTTTTTTAAATAACTTTTTAGATTACGACAAAATAGCTGCTCTGTTTTGGAGCTTTACTGCTATTATTGTAGCACTCGATATAGAAAACAAAGAAAAAAAATCAAAAAACACAGCATGAATTCATTAGAAGTTTGTTACAGTCCGGCATTATTCGATTATCATAAAAATAAAGACGCTATTGTTGTTGTAGTAGACGTATTGCGTGCAACAAGTTCTATTTGTACTGCTTTCGCAAATGGTGTTGAATACATAATACCCGTAAAATCAAAAGAAGAAGCTCTCAGCTACAAAGAAAAAGGCTTTGTTATTGCTGCTGAACGAAACGGTCTCATTTTGGATTTTGCTGATATAGGAAATTCTCCTTATAATTTTTCTGCTGAAGTTATTGGAGGAAAAAAAGTTGTATATAGTACTACAAATGGGACAAAAACCATTCAAACAGCAGCAGCAGAATCAAAAAAGGTGGTAATAGGTGCCTTTTCCAATATTTCTGTATTAACAGATTGGTTAATTGCACAAGAATCTCCTATAATTATATTATGTGCCGGATGGAAAAACAGATATAATATTGAGGACACCGTTTTTGCCGGTGCCCTCTCCTCTCGATTGCTATCTACGAAATTATTCACATCTATCTGCGATTCAACAACAGCAGCTATAGATATGTGGCACACCCATAAGCACGATTTACGATCACTCATAGACACGTGTGCACAACGAGAACGACTCCGTGTCAACAAACTAGATGACTGTATAGATTATTGCATAAGCACTGATACATGCCCGGTCATTCCAGAATTTGACGGTACGGCTCTATACGATGCACTGCTAGGGAGTAGTATTCCTGGTTTTTAACAATGCATTATTTACCACTTCGTGAATAGTTGAAACATACACAAACTTCAATCCTTTTAGATATATAGGTGCAATATCTTCAACATCTTTTTTATTATCTTCACATAATATAATTTCTGTTATACCTGCCCGTTTTGCCGCAAGTATTTTTTCTTTTATACCACCAACCGGTAATACTTTTCCCCGTAACGTTATTTCACCCGTCATAGCAACACGAGCTTTCACCTTTCGAGAAGTAAAAGCACTTATCATCGAGGTTATCATAGTTACCCCGGCAGACGGACCATCTTTAGGAATTGCACCTTCAGGAACATGTACATGTACATGTGTTTTTTCAAATACATCAGGATTTATATCAAAATCTTGAGCATGAGACTTTATATATTCCAAAGCAATTGTTGCAGATTCTTTCATCACATTACCAAGGTTACCGGTCATAGACAAGTCCTTACCCTTGCTAAGTCCGGTTTCTATAAATAAAATATCACCACCTGCTTGTGTCCACGCCAATCCGGTTACAACTCCGGGAATATCATTTCCCTGATATATATCAGGCATATACTGTCGAGGACCTAAGATATCCTCAATCAAATCTGTAGTAAGTGTATGTGGAAAATCTTCTTTCAATACAATTTTTTTGGCCAAAGCACGCAACACACTGGCTATTCTTTTATCCAAAGTACGAACTCCCGATTCTCTGGTATAAAACATAACAATATGTTCAACAACTTCTTGAGGAAACACGATAGAAATACCGTCGGTAAATCCATGGTTTTTTAACTGTTGAGGAATAAGATGTTGTCGAGCAATTTCCACCTTTTCTTCGGTAATATATCCGGAAACATCTATCAACTCCATTCTGTCACGTAATGCAGAACTAATGTTTCCTATATTATTTGCAGTAGCTATAAACAATACATTAGATAAATCATAATCAAGTTCAAGATAATTATCATAAAAACTATTGTTTTGTTCAGGATCGAGAACCTCAAGTAGTGCAGATTCAGGGTCACCACGAAAATCTTTGCCAACTTTATCAATTTCATCTAGCACAAAAACCGGATTAGAAGTTTTCACTTTCTTAATGTTCTGAATAATTCGTCCCGGCATAGCACCAATATATGTTTTTCTATGTCCCCGTATTTCAGATTCGTCATGCAAACCACCCAAAGAAATTCGTGCATACTTTCTGTTTAAAGCACGAGCTACAGATTTTCCCAACGAAGTTTTCCCAACCCCCGGAGGGCCATACAGACAAATAATCGGCGACTTAAAATCACCTTTAAGCTTTAACACTGCAAGATGCTCAACAATTCTATCTTTTACTTTTTCAAGACCATAATGATCTTCGTCCAAAATTTTCTGAGCATGTTCCAGGTCAAAATTATCTTCAGTAGATTCATTCCACGGCAATTCAATCAGAGTTTGCACATAATTATAATGCACAGAATGCTCTGCTGCCTGAATATTCATGCGAGCTAATTTATTTACCTCTTTTTCGAAATGTAAGCGAACAGCATCAGGCCAGTTTTTATCTTTAGCTTTATCACGCAAATCCTGAATTTCCTGTTCCAAAGAATTATCACCAAGTTCACTCTGAATTTGTTTAATTTGCTGTTGCAAAAAGAAATCACGTTGCTGTTGATCAATATCCTTACGAGTTTTCATAAGAATATCATTTTTAATTTCCAGCATTTGTATTTGCTGAGCAAGAAATTTCATAAGCAACGTTGCTCTATCTTTTACAACATCAACATGCATCAATTCCAGTTTTTGCTCAAGTGCAATATCCGTATTAGCAGCAATAAAATTTATAAGAAATAAAGGATTCGTAATGTTTTTTATAGCAAAGGTGATTTCTTTGGGAATATTTGCTGATAATTTTATGATTTTAAAAATCATATCCTTCAGTGTGCCAAGGATAGCTTTAAACTCTTCATCGACAACACTTTTCACATCCTCCCGAGCACTTGTTTTGCACATCAAATACGGCTCATTTTGCAGTTGCTCTTCAATATTTATACGCCCAAGACCTTGCAAAATAACTGTTGTATTGCCATCAGGCATTTCAAGAATTCTTACAATTTGAGCTATTGTAGCAACAGTATGTATATCATCTACTTGGGGATCTTCTGTTTGTGAATTCTTTTGTGTTGCAGTTCCTATTATTTTAGGTTTTTTGTTATAGTCGCGCACCAACTGTATAGATTTTTCTCTACCAACTGTAATAGGCATAACAATTCCGGGAAACAATACCGCATTTTTTAATGGTAATATTGGTAAAGACTCCGGAACATCAACTGAATTAAAATCCAACTCTTCATCCTCCGAAAACAAGGGAATAATTTCAGATTCAGCACCCGCCATATCTATCAAATTATTTTCTAAAAAACTTCTTTGCGAATCATCCATAATATATAGTCAATTTGTCAGTATTCATATTTACATTAATTACAGACACAGTTAGCAATCTATATGCCAAACAGTAAAAAAGACCTAAAACCGACGATATTTCTTTGTTTGCTCAAACACATCTGTTAAAATGTCAACATCATGAATGGTAAATTCGATACCTCGCCGAGCATAAACTCTTTGTGCTACATCTATTGCACGTTTGAGCGTATATTCTTGCATTCCCTGTGCTCCACCCCAGGAAAAAGAAGGCACAAAATTTCGTGGAAAACCAGATCCAAAAATATTAGCACTAACGCCAACAACCGTTCCTGTATTCAACATAGTATTAATAGCCGTTTTGGAATGATCGCCCATAATAAGACCACAAAATTGTAATCCTGTTTGTATAAATCGGTGCGAATCATAATTCCAGGCTCGTACGAGAGAATAATCATTTTTCAGATTAGAATTATTGGTATCAGCTCCAAGATTACACCACTCTCCTATTACAGAATTACCTAAATACCCATCATGACCTTTATTGGAATACCCCAAAATAACAGAATTTTGCACCTCACCACCAATTTTCGAATACGGCCCCACAGTTGTTCCCTCATAAACTTTTGCAGCCATTTTTACTGTTGCGTGTTCACACAAAGCAAACGGACCACGTATAATAGCTCCCTCCATAACTGTAGCGTCTTTTCCTATATATATTTTACCGTTTTGTGCTTGCAAGACGGCACATTCAACAGATGCACCTTTTTCAACAAACACATTTTCCGGACACAACACAGTATTTGTATCAGAAACCGGCTGTGAGCTTCGACCTTTAGTTAATAATTCGAAATCTAAATCTATTTGATTTGAATTAAGCGAAAAAATATCCCATGGATACATAATTTTCAAACAATCAAAAGATATTCGTTTTACATTGAATTTTTCAACAGGCACATGTTCTAATGCACATACCTCTTCCGAATTCATGCATGCAGCAATAATAGTATTATCCGAATCCAACAAAACATCATGTGCTTGCATATCAACAATCGCTTCTACCAATGTTATATGCGGCAAAAAAGAAGCATTAATTATTACATTCGCATCCTGTATTACCAAAGGATATTTATGAGATAAATAATCAATTGTTTGGTATGAACACTCTGTTTGCAAATAGGTATTCCATTTTTCACGAACTGTTAATATACCACAACGCAATTCTGCAACAGGACGTGTAAACGTAAGTGGTTTTAAATGTTCAAAAGAACCACCATCAGACAATATATAATTCATGCTTTTACAATTTTATTTAAATTCAAAAGTACAGTAATAATAAGATATTAAAAAATCAGTCATAAAATAATGCGACAAATTTAAGGATTTTAAATATCATGGTTTAATAGCAATATTATATATTTGCATTTAATATAAAAATTAAAACAAAAATTTATGGCACGTATTAACGAGCATTATTCAAAACTACAAGCAGGGTACTTATTCCCTGAAATAGGAAGACGAGTTTCTAATTATGCAGAGGCACATCCCGACAAAAAAATTATAAAAATGGGGATTGGTGATGTAACACAACCACTTTGCCCTGCAGTAATAAAAGCTTTCCACGAAGGAGTTGATGAAATGGCACAAGAAGGAAGCTTCAAAGGATATGGTCCTGACAAAGGATACGCATTTTTGCGTGAAGCCATTTTAGAAAACGAGTTTACTGCACGCGGCGTAAAGTCTATCACTGCTGATGATATTTTTATTTCTGACGGTTCAAAATGTGATACCGGTAATATTCTTGAAATTTTTGGTTTAGATAATACAATTGCTGTGCAAGACCCGGTATATCCAGTATACGTAGACACATCGGTAATGGCAGGTCGTACCGGAAATGCTAACGAAAACAAACAATACGAAGGTTTGCATTATATGCCGTGTACAGAAGAAAATAATTTTATCCCAGAAATTCCAAATAAAAAAATCGACATAATTTTCTTATGCTATCCAAATAACCCAACAGGGACCACTGCTACAAAAAAAGAATTGGAAAAATGGGTGAAATATGCACAAGAAAACAATTCTGTTATTCTTTTTGATGCTGCATACGAAGCTTTTATTCAAGAAGACGATGTGCCCCATTCAATTTTTGAAATAGAAGGTGCTGAAACATGTGCTATTGAATTCCGCAGTTTCTCGAAAAAAGCAGGATTTACCGGAACACGATGTGCATACACCGTAATTTCAGAAAAACTAATGGGTACCGACTCAAAAGGAAACAAAACACCAATAAAAAATTTATGGGCACGCCGACAATCAACAAAATTTAACGGCACTTCATATCCGGTACAAAAAGCTGCTGCTGCTGTATATACTCCAGAAGGAAAAAAACAAATTCAGGAAACAATTGCATACTATATGGAAAATGCCCGTATAATGAAAGAAAGCCTTCAGGAACAAGGATTTTCGGTATATGGCGGGGTAAATGCTCCCTATGTGTGGCTTAAAACCAAAAACGGCATGAAATCATGGGACTTTTTTGACCAATTAATAGAACAAATCCAGGTTGTAGGAACACCCGGTTCTGGTTTCGGTTCTGCCGGAGAGGGATATTTCCGTTTTTCTGCTTTTGCTTCTCGCGAACAAGTTATAGAAGCTATGGGCAAACTTAAAAATGCATCTTTATAAAGCATATATGAAACGTGATATTGATCAATCATTACGTATATTAAAAAATGGCGGCACCCTATGTTACCCAACTGACACTATTTGGGGCATAGGGTGCGATGCCACTAATGAAGATGCGGTTGCAAAAATTTATACGATAAAACAACGAACCTCTTCTTTTCCACTTATAATTCTTACTGACACCGATGCTATGGTGGAACGATATGTACAAGATCCGCCTGAAATAGCTTTCGAACTTATTGAATTGTCGGAAAAACCTATTACCATTATTTTTGAAAAAGCTATTCATTTACCGGAAAATGTGACTGCTGCTGACGGTTCTATCGCAATTAGAGTATGCAAAGAACCCTTTGTTCAAAATCTTATTCATGCATTTCGCAGACCGATTATTTCTACATCTGCTAACATTCATGGTGAACCTAGTCCACAATTTTTTGATGATATTTCTGATTCTGTACTTTCTCAAATTGACCACATAGTAGAATACAAACAAACAGACCGTACAGTAAATACACCTTCGAGTATTATAAAAATAAATAATAATGGCGAGTGCACTATAATTCGAAAATAATGAAAGCAGAAGACATTTTATCATATCAGTTTTTTCATGCAATTCCTGTGCAAACCAGATACAATGATGTTGATTTAGCAGGACATGTAAACAATGCCATATATTACGAATACTATGATTTGGGGCGGGTAAATTATTTTAATGATGTTCTTGGCGAAGATGCTTTTTCACGCGAAAAACATGTTGCAATAGCTCAGTCAAACACTACATTTCTTAAAGAACTGTTTTTATTCGATGACATACAACTTGTATCAAAAGTGATTCGTTTCGGCACAAAAAGTTTCGATTTACTTCAGGCAATTTTATTACCATCAGACGAAGGTATGGAACTGTGTTCATTCACTATTACAACATTTGTATGCATGAATTACACAAAACATGAAACAATAAAAATCCCGCAGGACTGGAAAGAAAAAATTCAAAAATTCGAAGACCAACAATAAAATTTCTGTATCATATGAAAACAACCATTGACACATTAAACAAAGCCGCACACACAAAAACATTAGCAGAAATTCTTCAGCAAGCTGCTGATACATTCCCGGGACAAATTGTGTTTACAACAAGTTTTGGTCTCGAAGATCAGGTGATTACCGATATTATTTTTTCGAATAATATTCCGATACAGGTTATTACATTAGACACCGGACGTCTGTTCAAAGAAACCTACAAAGTATATAATAAAACACTCGAAAAATATAAGAAACCCATATACGCCTTTTTCCCTGATACCGAAAAAGTCGAAAAAATGGTTTCAGAAAAAGGACCGTACAGTTTCTATAACTCTGTAGAAAACCGCAAAGAATGCTGTTATATCCGCAAAGTAATTCCATTGAACAGAGCTCTTTCCAACCAAAAAATATGGGTTACCGGCATACGTGCAGAACAATCGGAAAACAGACAAAACCTGCACATGTTTGAATATGATTCGGACAGAGAAATGATAAAATGCAATCCGCTCGTAAACTGGACATTCAAAGACGTTCAGGACTACATTCAAAAAAACAACATTCCCTATAACATGTTACACGACAAAGGCTTTGTGAGTATCGGTTGTGAACCCTGCACCCGAGCCATTCAACCCGGCGAAGACTTTCGTGCCGGACGATGGTGGTGGGAAGATAATTCAAAAAAAGAATGTGGCTTACATACTCATAAATGATTTATTTGAAGAACTGCCGGTGCACCCAACACGTCATCGCGAAAAAGAAGTGGAACGTAAGGAGCACAGCATTTGAGGTGATAGGTTGATGGGTTGTTGGCTATCGGTAAGTCAATAATGATGAATAGATATTAGATATAAAATATCAAATATTGTTTTACTGAAAATCTCCACCGAATCTTTCCTTATGCCTTGTGCCTTTTTGCCTTTAACAAACACCTTCGTTTGCTTTTGTTTCACCCACACCCTCCGCCCTGCGGGCACCTCCCTCAAGGGAGGAATAGCACTGTTCAATGTTTCTACTCATTTTTCACCTCGCTTTCTCGTAGCTCAAAGCATCACAAATCCCGGAGGGATAAAATGATTCTATATGTATATACCAACTGAAAAGTACCCACTATAACAGTCGAAAAGTATCCAGTTGTAGTAATTGAAAAGTATCCACTTTTGAGTAAAATAGTATAAAAAAACATTGATTATTTCTTCTTCAGTTTTATTCTTAGAACACTAACACCAAAGGTGTTGTATTTCCATAACCGGAGGTCTGTGACCTACGGAAATAGAAACGAGTACAGCATCTGCCTGAAAGGCAGGACTCTATTTCCTCGAACCTTTCGGTAAAATAAGTTAATCCTTTAGTGTGTTTTACACCCTTCCCCCTTTTACCTTTATATAGAGATTACCACACTCCACTTCGTTCCGTTAGTAAACGGACACGTTCACTCGACGTGGGTAGTGGACAGGCGGTTCTGTGAGTAAATCTCATATCTAACACCTAATATCTATCGTCACTACACCGTGTCCGATCTTTGACGGAGAGAACGCAAGAAAACAACACAGAATCTAACAATTAACCATTATTCATTCATTCGAAGCACGTCATCCTGAATGGAGTGAAGCGGAATGTGAGGATCTCGTGCACCTGTACTGCCGGTTCTTTAATGTCATTTTTCAATGGCAGAGATTACCACACTCCACTTCGTTCCGTTCGTAATGACATGGGTAGTGGACTGCCGGTTCTTTAATGTCGTGTTTCATTGACAGAGATTAACTTCGTTGAGCTCCACTGCGTTTCGGTTGCCACACTCCACTTCGTTCCGTTAGTAAACGGACACGTTCGTTCATAATGACGTGGTAGGTGGACAGACTGTTCAATGAGCATTAAGCAATCATCATTATTAATTATGCAGCCTTTTCAAAACACAAAAAATTCATCTTAAATTAACGATTTAATAATATCCGAATATATCCATATGACCAGACTTACACGTATTATGGAAGTATAATTTTAATGTATGTGTATGAAAAAAATTACTCTTAGTTTACTCCTATTTTTACTTTCATTTCTCAGTTCGCAGGGCAAACCATTCAAAATAAATGAAGAATACGATCTTAAAAAAATAACTTATTACAAGCATTACGGCGAACCACTCTGCATCAGTTCAATTATATTTAATTCTTTTTCATTTACCTCACTCTCCGACAACATCATACATTCAGCTCCATTTAAGGGTAGCTATATTATTAAAGTAGACCTAGAAAACACGTCAAAAAAAGAGATTAACTACATTCTTTCAATTCATAATCCCGCACTTGAAGACATCTTATTTCTTGAAACAAATAAGAATGAATTATTTCAGATACAGCACATAGGCACGGAAATACCGTATCAGAAACGAATACTTAAAGATAATAATAACAGTTTCGAACTAACCATTCCGCCTCGAAAAATAAGAACCTTTTATATACAAATTACACATCCGCATGATATTATTAATATTCCCATTTTTATTGAACCTTTTATTGATTTTCATAATAATAAAATACAATCATTTCTATCGGTAACCTTCTACTACGGAATACTTTTGTTTGCTTTTTTATTTACCATAGGTTTATATATAAGTTTACAAAAGAAAATATTTCTCTACTTCTCATTCTACGAAATCTTTATCACCTTATTCTTATTTAGTATTGATGGTTTTACGTTTCAATATATCTTACCAAACAATCCAATATTTGCACAATATGCAGTGTATGTCTCATTTTGTTTGGCACATATATTTTTTATTCTGATGTTTAAAGAATACCAAAACAAATGCTCACTATTTGTATGCCGAATGTTATTATATTCATTAATTGCGTTATGCTTCATATCACTTTTTTTATATCATAATCATATTGTATTAAAATATATTCTCGGCAGTGTATCCGGAATAACTCAGCTTTTCATTCTCTCCGCTCTCATTTACAAAAAAGAGAAAAAAACACACGAAAAAATATTTATTGCGACCCAAGTATTCATTATTGCTATACTCTTCATTTCATTTTTGTATCACTCCGGCACAATCATCTACTCACCTCATATTCAGGATGCCAATAAAATGATAATATCATTTCAAGTTATAGGTATTACATTTGTTTTGTCCGAACGAATTCGAAATTTATTGTCACATTCCAAGAAGAAACTCGAATTTGAAGTACAACTGCGAACAATAGAACTCGAAGCACAAAAAGATTTTTTGCACCTTAAAAACAATAGAATTAAACAACAAAACACTGAGCACGAACAAAGTTTGAGGTATGCCCATACAATACAAAATGCAATATTACCCTCATCACACAAAATCAATGATTTATTTAGTAAAAATTTCATTTTATATAAACCAAAAAACATTGTAAGTGGCGATTTTTATTGGGCAACACAAATTAAGCATAAAAAAATTATACTCTGTGGTGACTGCACCGGACATGGTATTCCGGGTGCTTTTTTAAGCATTTTGGGCATGAGCTCTCTCAATACAATTATTAATACAATGAAAATACACACATCTCACGAAATTTTGAATCAACTTCGTTCAATCATTATAGAAACACTATCTGACAAGCAACATACAATATCCGACGGTATGGATATGTCTCTTTGCATAATTGATACAAAAACAAACAAACTTGAATATTCGGGAGCATATAATCCTCTGTATATAATAAGAAAAAATTCAATAATTCAACTCAAAACAGACAATATGCCAATTGCCAATCATGTAAGAAATGAAAAATCTTTTACGCAAAACCACATTCAATTAGAAAAGAAGGACAGAGTATACTTATTTACCGATGGGTACGCAGATCAGATTGGTGGAGCAAAATCAAAAAAAATAAAACGAGTAGGATTTCGGGAAATTCTTTTAGACATACAAAAATATCCACTTCATAAACAAAAAGAAGAATTAGACTCCTTTATCACAAATTGGCAAGGAGAAGAAGAACAAACAGATGACATTACTGTTATCGGGTTTCAAATATAATTATTTTTCTTGTTTACTTTTTTGCACTTTATCGCGAACAATTTGCCCCAACACAAACCCCATTAAAACACCATACAAAGCACTTGTGTACCACTGAGAAGTTATGGGGCATTGCCCAGTAGAACAACCAATATAGAACCAATACGCATATCCACCTATAAAACCAAGTATTGAAAAAATTATTTCGAAAATAAATTTTTTGATAAAAACCATAACTTTTTTATACGATTAGATGCTTGTTCTCGCAAATACTTACAACATATTATCTAAATATGCACGGTGAAATTCTTCTAAATTGAAAAAGAAAATTGGTATAACAACATATTATTATATAGAAGCGACTATATAAATAAGTACCGTATGAGTATTCATTTACAAAACAAATTGCTTCAAAAAAGAATATATATGTTCGGTACTTAATTTACACAATTCAAAAAGCTCATCTTGCGAACCATGTGGTATAAACTCATCAGGAATACCAAGACGATGTATGTGACCGTCAAATCCATACTCAGAAGCATATTCTAAAACAGCAGAACCAAAACCTCCCTGCACTACACCATCTTCTAATGTAACAATACGCGAATAGTGAGAAAAAACATCTTGTAATAAAGTAGTATCTAAAGGTTTCACAAACCTCATATCGTATACAGCAAAATTAGTATTACATTCTGCAGCTATTTTTTTTACAGCTGCAATAGCCCTATTACCAATAGGTCCGATAGAAACTACAGCAACATCTTTCCCCTCACATACACATCGTCCTGAACCAATTTGAATTTCCGACATCTTATGATGTTTCACCGGAAACTCTCCACGTGCACGCGGATACCGAATTACAAAAGTTCGATGAGCACTATATGCCGTAAACATAAGATTTCGCAACTCAATCTCGTTTAATGGAGAAGCAATTATTAAATCAGGAACTACCCGCATCATAGGAATATCAAACACTCCATGGTGAGTTGCACCATCAGCTCCTACAATACCGGCCCTATCCAGACAAAATATCACAGGTAATTTTTGCAGAGCAGTATCATGAATAACCTGATCGTACGCACGCTGCATAAATGTTGAATAAATATTACAAAATGGTATAAGCCCTTCTTTTGCCATTCCTGCTGCCAAAGTAACAGCATGCTGCTCAGCTATTCCTACATCAAAAGTACGTTCAGGAAACTTTTTCATAAGATTAATCATAGAACAACCGGTAGCCATCGCAGGAGTAATCCCTACAACCTTTTCATCTTTTTTTGCAAGCTCCACCAATGTGTCTCCAAACACATCCTGGTATTTTGGAGGAAGACTTATCATTTCCGGCCCCTCAATTAATTTGCCGGTTAACTTATTAAATTTTCCGGGTGCATGCCATGTCGTTTGTGATTCTTCAGCAGGTTTAAAACCTTTACCTTTTTGAGTACGCACATGCAATAATTTAGGTCCTTTAATATGCATTAAATCCTGAATTGTACGAGTAAGGTGAAATACATCATGCCCATCAACCGGCCCAAAATAGCGAAAATTTAATGACTCAAACAAATTACTTTCTTTCATAAGAATTAATTTGGTTGCATTTTCGAACTTTTGTGCAACACTCAAGGCATTCGGACCAAACTTACTTAATTTTTGCAGCAAATTCCAGGTTTCATCTTTTATTTTATTATATGTTTTTGAGGTTGTTATATCAAGCAAATATTGGTTTAGAGCACCAACATTGGCATCAATTGCCATATTATTATCATTTAAAATAACAAGGATATTAGCCTGAGCAAACCCGGCATGATTCAATGCTTCAAAAGCCATTCCTCCGGTTAATGATCCATCACCAATTACCGCAACAATTTGCTTTTGCTCATCGCCTCGTTGCTGAGCAGCAATTGCCATTCCCAGAGCAGCAGAAATTGATGTAGAAGAATGTCCTGCAATAAAAGCATCGTATTCACTTTCGTGAGGATTTGGAAAACCCGAAATACCTCCAAATTTTCTGTTCGTATGAAAAGTATCACGCCGACCGGTTAAAATTTTATGACCATATGCTTGATGACCAACGTCCCATACAATTTTATCATCCGGCGTATTCAAAGCATAATGAAGAGCAACTGTTAACTCAACTGTGCCAAGAGATGCACCAAAATGTCCCGGATTTCTGCTGCTTTCATCAATAATAAAATCACGCAATTCTGCACACACCTTACCCAACTGTTCTATTCCCAGATTACGTAAATCAAGAGGTGAATTTATATGTTTTAATAATGATTCCAAATCGTCTATTTAATTAAAAACAAAAATATAAATAAAATTAATATAACATATCTGATTAAATAATAACTTACTTTAATTGTAGAAAGTATACATATGCTACACAAAAAAACAGAAATAGTATTATACCAACTTATTCAACAAAACTGACTGAATATAATTTCGTACAGATACTACAGGAATAGTGTTTACAACATCATTAATAAAACCGGAAAGCAACAATTTCATGGCTGCGGAACGTTTAATACCACGGGTTTGCATATACCACAAGGCTTCTTTATCTATTTGGCCGGTGGTGCTACCATGGCTACAGCTTACATCATCAGCATATATCTCCAATTGGGGTTTACTATGAATTTTTGCATTATGAGAGAGCAAAATATTTTTACTGTTTTGAGTTGCATTTGTATGCTGAGCATCTCGTGCAACAAACACTTTTCCGGCAAAGACACCCACTCCGGAATCTTTAGCAAGACCTTTGTACATTTTATGCGTTTCGCAATCAGATGCATGATGATTCACCAATACATATACATCCGTTTGTTCGTTTTGTTCCGGAAAAAACACACCATTTAAATACGTGTGAGCATACACATCATTTTTGTTTACCGTAATTTGCGAACGATTATATGCACCAGACAAAGGAAAAGTTGCAAAAGTTGCAGCACTATGTTGTTCTTGATTTATACGAACATGTTGTATAAACTGTGAACCTGCTCCTAATTTTTGTACACTAGTATAATTACAAGAACTTTGCTCCTCAGTTTGTATTGTTATTGCGTGATTCACAAAAACTTCATCTGCAAGAGAAACAAACATTTCGGTAACAATAACATGAGCATTTTGTGCAGTATGAACAACATTTCGCTGCATCGTAATACCTGAATGTGCGGTACAAAACGACACAATATACACATGTTGTTTCGTTGCTTGTTCGCCTATATTAATAACAGCACCATCTTCAGCACCTACAGCATTTAGCACTTCAAGCTTGTCTTCGTACGAACTATCAACAGAATATGATACTCCCTGTTGAGTAACCGTTTCTGAAGTCAATTTTGAAAATTGAGGCACAAATGCACCATTTTCAAATATCAATAATGAATCATAATCTATATCACGTATAACATTTTCAACATCAGCCTGTTTTAATATGTGTGGTGAATTAAATTCAAAAGAACGGTCAAACAATTCCTGTGCGGAATAAAATTTCCAATCCTCCATTTTTTTAGTAGGAATTTCAAACGAATTATACAATGTACACATGTGTTTAAAATCCTGATTATTACAAATTTCTTGTATATATGAATCAATATTTTGCATAATAATTAATTTAAGTAATGCACAAAAATCAGTTTATTTAACCCAATCATAACCTTTTTCTTCCAATTCATAGGCTAATGATTTATCTCCTGATTTTACAATTTTCCCATCATGCAAAATGTGCACAAAATCGGGTACAATATAGTCTAACAAACGCTGATAATGAGTAATAACAATGTATGCATTATCTGGTTTCCGCAAGGTATTTACCCCTTCCGCAACTATTCGCAAAGCATCAATATCAAGTCCGGAATCAGTTTCATCCAAAATTGCCAGTTTTGGTTCTAACATAGCCATTTGGAAAATATCGTTTTTCTTTTTTTCACCTCCGGAAAAACCCTCATTTACCGCTCTTCCGGCCAATGATTGAGACAATCCGACTAATTTTTGTTTTTCTTTCATCATTTTAAGAAATTCAGCAGGAGCAGGAACATCTTTACCCTGATAATTATATTTTGCTTCTATAGCCGATTTAATAAAATTAGTCATACTCACACCGGGTATTTCTACCGGATATTGAAATGCCAGGAATAATCCTTCCCATGCTCGTTCTTCCGGCGATAAATCCAGTAAGTTGCTTCCATCAAAAGTAACCTCTCCCTTAGTTACCTGAAAAATATCTCGTCCGGCAAGTACATTAGAAAGGGTACTTTTGCCAGAACCATTTGGTCCCATAATTGCATGAATTTCTCCGGGTTTTACCGATAAATTCACTCCTTTTAAAATTTCGTTACCTTCAACACTTGCATGTAAATTTTGTATGTTTAGCATAATAGTAATCTTTAAAGTATATGTTTTTCTTGCATAAGTCTTAGTTTAGCAAGAAGTTTTTTTATTTTTCTCGCACCACTTCGGGTCATATATGGTTCTATATCATGTAATACTGCAACAAATTCAGGAATTAATTCCGGTTCACTCTTTACCACTTTTTCAAGTATATTCATAGCATGGCATTTTACTCCGGTAGGCATTGTCATATCAGACAACACTGCAAAACACACATGAACTAATGCACCAATATTATAGTGCTTATGTATAGGTATATAAGAAAACCATCTCAATATTTCTCGTAAATGTCCGGTGTGTTTAAATTCTGTATTATATAAAAAATTTATTGCTGCATTCACATACGCATCAATAGAATTACTACGCATTAAATAATGCGAAATAATCCAACTTGAATATCTGGCCTGCGGTTGTTGGTCAGATAATGCGACAGACACAACAAGGTCAATACTATACTCACCAGACTCAACTGCACTAAGTATCGTGTGCATATCAAAACCTCTATGAGACAACGCTGAATAATATGTCTGTTGTTTTTCCTGCATCATGTAAAAAAAATTATCCAACACTCCCTTCCATAGAAATAGCAATTAATTTATGAGCTTCTATAGCAAATTCCATAGGTAATTTATTGAGCACATCTTTAGCAAACCCATTTACAATAAGTCCCACAGCATCTTCCGTTGAAATACCACGTTGGTTACAATAAAAAATTTGTTCATCCGCAATTTTAGATGTTGTAGCTTCATGCTCCACAGTTGCAGAATTGTTATGTACATCAATATACGGAAATGTATGAGCACCGCATTTTGAGCCTATTAATAAAGAATCACACTGTGAAAAGTTTCGAGCATTATCAGCTGTTTGTGCCATACGCACAAGTCCTCTATAAGAATTATTGCTGTTTCCTAAAGAAATACCTTTTGAAACGATAGTACTTTTTGTATTCTTTCCAATATGAATCATTTTAGTACCGGTATCTGCCTGCTGAAAATTATTAGTTACCGCCACCGAATAAAATTCAGAAACAGAATTGTCTCCCTTTAATATAGTACTCGGATATTTCCATGTGAGTGCAGAACCTGTTTCTACTTGTGCCCATGATATTTTAGAATGATGACCTTTGCATAATCCACGTTTAGTAACAAAATTATAAATCCCGCCCTTTCCGTCTTTATCGCCGGGGTACCAATTCTGAACCGTCGAATATTTAACCTCAGCATTATTTAAAGCTACAATTTCAACAACCGCAGCATGTAACTGATTTTCGTCACGCATAGGTGCAGTACACCCTTCCAAATAACTCACATAGGAATCATCTTCGGCTATAATAAGTGTACGTTCAAATTGTCCGGTATTTATTGCATTTATTCTAAAATACGTAGACAACTCCATAGGACACCGAACTCCTTTGGGAATATATACAAACGAACCATCACTAAACACCGCCGAATTTAAAGATGCATAATAATTATCGGTATATGGTACTACCGAACCTAAATACTTTTGTACTAACTCAGGATAATCGCGTGCTGCTTCACTAAAAGAACAAAACAATATTCCTTTTTCTTCGAGCTGACCGCGAAATTGAGTATGCACTGACACACTATCCATAACAGCATCTACAGCAACACCTGCGAGAATTTTTTGCTCCTCTAACGGAATTCCTAATTTTTCAAATGTTGATAAAATTTCAGGATCTACCTCATCTAAACTATCATATTTTGGTTTATCACTTGGCTGTGCATAATAACTTATTGACTGGAAATCGGGTTTGTTGAATGAAATATGTGCCCATTCGGGATGTTTCATTGTTTGCCAATAACGATATGCTTTGAGACGCCATTCTAACAAAAATTCAGGCTCTTCTTTTATTGCAGAAATTTTTCTAATTACCTCCTCATTCAATCCCGGAGGAAAAACATCCGATTGAATATCAGAAGAAAAGCCATATTTATATTCATTCTTTTCTAAATCGTCAATTATATGTTGGTCTTTTGATGTATCTGCCATGTTGTTTTTTTCTAGTTAGTCAATCAAGAACAAAATTCTTTACAAAAAATTATTCTGCTCTAGATGTATGGTCTATTTCCTGTTTTTCGTCAACTTGTTCTGTAACAGTACCATTTTCGCATCGCAATACTTTTGCAGGATATCGTTGTAACATTTGATAATTATGTGTTACCAAAAACACCGCACACCCACTCTTTGAAATGGTATGCAATAAGTTAAAAATTTCATTTGAACTTTCTGGATCAAGATTCCCTGTTGGCTCATCAGCAAGAATAATTTCAGGATTATTTAACAATGCTCGTGCTATAACAACTCGCTGCTGCTCTCCACCCGATAACTGATGGGGCATAGAAAACTGTTTATCCATTAAGTCAACTTGCGACAACACATCGTCGATGCGAGTTTGCATTACTTTTTTCTTTTTCCAGCCGGTAGCTTTTAACACAAAAAATAAATTTTCTGCTACAGTTCTGTCCTGTAATAACTGAAAATCCTGAAACACTATAGCAACTTTACGCCGCAAATACGGAATCTCCGAACGGCGAATATGCTTTAAATCATATCCTGCAATTAAACAATCACCTTCGACCGGAGGAATCTCTGCATACATAGTTTTGAGTAAACTGGATTTTCCTGAAGCTGTTTTTCCTATTAGATACACCAATTCTTCGGATTTCAGCGAGAATGAAACATCCTGCAATATAATATCCTTAGAACTATAACCTATAGATGCATGCTGAAAGTTTATTCGTTGTTCTGTTGACATAATATACTATTATTATTTATTACAAAGATATTATTTTACCTATAAATACTCGTATATGATTACTATAAAATATTGGTAATTATTGAAAGATGTTACTTTAATTATGCTAATATTCATTTCATATATACCTAAATCAATTAACATATCCTGAACAAGCGTAACAACATTGTTATCATTACATAACTGATTTTTTTGTATTATTCAGCAAATTACAATTCATAATAAAAAATATGCATACGCATAACCTAAAAACACTTTTTTCTCTTAGCAAAAAAAATAGAAATTTTTGGTTAAAAAACTATAAAAAATGACCGAGAGGTCGTGCTATAATGCTGGTTTTCAGGCATAATTTAAAATATCGTATTTTAAACAATATCCCCCCCCTTAAAATAGGCTTTTTTTTTACGTAACTTTGAACTAATAAAATAAAAATAGTATGCTTAAATATATTGTACATATAATTTTATTTACATTTTCAAGTCAGATTATATATTCTCAAATTCCTTCGGATTATACTATAGGTACATGGTATAAATTCAAGGATGCAGCAGTTTCTTATACATTTGATGACTTAACCGATAATCAATTACCGGTAGCAATGCCTATTTTTGACCAATACAATTTTCCAATGACCTTTAATGTTGTAATAAACTGGACTTCATCATGGTCTTCATTAGCTGATGCAGCAGCAAACGGACACGAAATTGCAAGTCATACTGTTTCTCATGCAACATTAAGCAACATATCTATTAATGAGCAAATCACGGAACTCGAAAATTCTCAGAACACAATAAACTCAAACATTCCCGGTAATCAATGTGTTACAATTGCATACCCGAATTGTAATAGTGGCGATCAAAACACTATTTCTCAATATTATATAGCAGGACGTACCTGTAGTGGACAAATTAATTCTGCTTCTCCTTCTAATATGTACACAATCAGTTCTATTATATGTGGATCTGAAAGTCAAAACACTTCTGCAAATAATCTCAATAATCATGTTCAATCAGCACTAAATTCTAATGGTTGGAGTGTCTTTTTGTTTCATGGTATAGATGGAGACGGCGGATACTCATCATTTCAATCATCAGAACTACAATCTCACCTATCATATATGGATACACATTATGATAATTATTGGATTGGCACATTTGCATCGGTTGCACAATACATTCAGGAACGAAACTCTGCAAGTATTTCAGAATCAACAATTTCATCAGATTCATTATCAGTAACCATTTCAGATAATGTGTCAAATTCTCTATATAATGTTCCATTATCTATTCGTAAAGAAATTCCTCAAGAATGGGAAGATGCACAAGTGTATCATAATGAAAACCAAATATCAAGCAACACGATTACAATTAATAATACACGATATATTGAATTTGAAGCTGTTCCCGATGACGGCACCATATATATTGCAAACACAGCACAATCTGCCGAGCCTCCAACTCCTCCACAAACAGTTGTTTTACATGAAGGATGGAACATTATTGGCTGTCCATATGGAAACACCAATATAGAAAATGCTTTGAATGATATATGGAATTATGTAATTGAAATAAAAACATTTAATGAATTTTATGAAACATCAAATACATCTGATTTAAACACATTACAAGAAGTTACATATGGACAAGGATATATTATAAAAGTTTCACAAGACTGTGAATTTAATTGGTAATTAACTTTAAATTAAAATAATTATGAAAATAGCAAAATTCTCTCAACAATGCCTCAAAATATGCATCTTTGCATTATTCGCATCGCTTAGCCTTTATACCGCTACAGCACAAGAAGTTGTAACATCAAACACACAAGGCACTCATGACGGATGGTTTTATTCATTTTGGACAGAAAACCCTGATGATGGAGCCTCAATGACCTTACATCCGGATGGTAGGTATACTACCACTTGGAACAACACACTCAACTTTACCGCAGGTAAAGGATGGGCTGTCGGAAGTCGTAACCGTGTTGTATGTTTTGAAGGATCATACGATGGTGGTAGCAATGGATTCTTAGCTTTGTATGGCTGGACAGAAGACCCACTCATCGAATATTATATATGTGAAAAACACGGAGACTGGACTCCCCCCGGAAATACATCCGGTGTAGAAGAATATGGAGAGTATACCAGTGATGGTGGCACCTACAAAGTATATACAGGGTATAGGGAAAATAAACCCTCAATTGTTGGAACAGCATCATTCCAGCAATATTGGAGTGTGCGTCAGGAACAACGTTCATCAGGTACCATAACATTTGAAAATCACGTAGAACAATGGGAAAGCATTGGCATGGATATGGGTACAACCTGGGACTATCAAATTATGGAATCTGAAGGATATAATAGTTCCGGTAGTTCCGATATTACGGTATGGGAATGCGAAACGTCTGACATATCTGTTGAACTAACAGCACCAACAGCTGAAACCACTTTTGATGAACCAGCTACCATTACACTAACTGCAGATGCATCAACAACAAGTGGTTCTATTTCTAAAGTGGAATTTTACAATGGTTCAACAAAATTGGGCGAAGACAATTCTGCACCATATTCATATACATGGGAAGATGTAAGTGCCGGCACCTATTCAGTAACTGCTCTTGCTATAGATAATTCAAATGAAACATTAGAATCTGCTGCAGTAGATGTTCGTGTTTTTGCACCGCAAACTCCATACGGCGGTTCTCCTCACCCTATTCCGGGAATTATTGAATTCGAAGAATTTGACGAAGGTGGTAACGGCAATGCATATTATGATACAAATGAAGGTAGTGAAGTCGAAAATGGTCCTGATTTTAGAACAGACGAAGATGTGGATATAGAAAATTGTGAAGATACCGAAGGCGGATACAATCTTGGATATACAATGGCAGGTGAATGGCTTGAATATACCGTTGATGTTGAACAATCAGGTTCG
>JAWOEL010000016.1:0-10340 GCA_046482735.1 Bacteroidales bacterium
CCAGCCCCCGTATTCGTATCTATGGTCTGATGGTTCTGTTAATGCAGACAGATATGCTTTGTCTGCCGGAACATATGAAGTGAAAATTACCGATTCTCGCTCCTGTGAAACGTTTAATAATATGGTATTGCTTCAGCCACCACCTTTGGCCGGCACTTTTACACCTACATTGGTATCCTGTGATGGCGAATATGATGGAAAACTGCAATTTTCGCCACGCGGTGGTACGCCTCCATATCAATTTTCGTGGAGTGCCGGCGATACAGAAGCTCTGGCAGTAGATTTACCACAAGGCTATCATTCACTAATTCTTACTGACAGTAAAGGCTGTGTTGAGGATTTTGAGTACGAACTCGGTGTTGACGGAAGTGCCTGTTTTGATATTCCAACAGCATTTTCGCCCAATAATGATAATTATAATGACACCTGGGTTATTAAAAATATTTCGGCAATGTATCCGCACAATTCGGTAGAAATTTTTACGAAAGACGGGTATGTGTTATATGCTTCGGGAGATAAAGGCTATCAACCCTGGGATGGTACGCATAAAGGAAAAGATGTTCCCGCGGGAACATATTATTATATTATTGATTTAGGTAATGGAACAGAAGTAATTCAAGGAACAATAACAATTCTTAGGTAGAATAATATGAAATATGTATATATCATTTGTATCGGTTTATGTTTGAATTTGTGTCTGCTGTCTTCGGTATTTTCGCAGGGCTGTACATATAGTGTGAATGTTCAGCCAACTCATGTTGCGTGCTATGGAGATAATACCGGTAGTGCTATTGCTCAGCCGCAACCCGCAGGTTCGTATACCTATGTGTGGTCAACCGGAGAAACTTCGCAAGGTATAGAACATTTACAGGCTCAAACTTATTTTGTGAAAGTAACGGATTCGAAAGGTTGCGAAATTATTGAATTTATTACGATTACGCAACCGCCCAAACTGGAAGTATCTGCCGGAATTATTGAGCCGAAATGCTTTAATGAAAATTCGGGATCGGTTTCGCTTTCTGTATCCGGAGGAGTTGAACCTTATGCGTATAATTGGAGTAATAATGTTACAACTGCTGAAAATAATAACATATATAGCGGCACATATTCGGTGACGGTTACTGACGATAATTTTTGTGAGGTAACGGAATCGTATACTTTAAATCAGCCGGATAGAATAGTAACATCTGCGGTGGTTGAAAATGTTCGCGGATATGGTTTGTCTGACGGTTCTATAGACATTACCACAGAAGGAGGTGAACATCCCTACACCTATGAATGGTCAAATACTATCGATTTTTCTGCCACCACCGAAGATGTGTATCTTATTTCATCAGATACGTATTCCCTGACTATTTTTGATACAAATATGTGTCAATATGATACGTCTATTTTTGTATCACAACCTCCTCCGCTTGAAATGACGGGCACGGTAACCGATGTGTATTGTTATGATAATAGTGACGGTTCTGTTGAGGTTTCAGTTTCGGGTGGCGTGCCTCCGTATACCTATGTATGGGAAGATTCGGCAAAGAAATTGAATACTACAAGTGCTACTTTGAGTTCTGTACCAACGGGTTATTATTATGTTACAGCAACAGATAATAATCAGATTTCGGTTTCGGATTCGTTTTTTGTTGATCAGCCCAATGAAATTGTTGCACACATTGAAACCGTGGATGCATATTGTTTTGATTCGCTCAACGGACATGCTCATCTAACCGTTTCGGGTGGCATGCCTCCGTATTCCTATGTATGGTCAAATGGGGCAAAAACGCAGAATAATCAATATATTCATGCCGGTGAGTATTCGGTGGAAATTGTTGATATGAATGGCTGTTTCCGCCGAATGGAGGCTACGGTAGAGCAACCGGACAGTATTGAAATTCATACACAGGTTCGACATATTACGTGTAAAGATCATCATAATGGTATTATTACCACAGATGTTGAAGGAGGGATTCCTCCGTATTCATACAATTGGTCAAACGGGAAAACTGATGAGTATATTGATATGCTTGATGTTGGTGAATACACAGTTACCGTTACAGACGCTCACAATTGTCCCATGTCGGTTACCGAAGAGGTATTAATTCCGATAAACGGATGTATTTCAATACCAAATGCATTTACACCAAATAATGATAATTATAATGATGCTTGGGAAATAGAAAATTATTACCTCTATCCCGATATTGAGGTTTTGGTGTATAATAAAGACGGGCATGTGGTTTTTGAGAGCATCGGCTATCATGAAAGTTGGAATGGGTCATTTAAAAATTCGGGAAGTGATTGTCCTTCCGGAACATATTATTATGTAGTTAATTTGCATAATGGAGATCCCATATATAAAGGAATTGTAACACTTATGAGATAATATCATATGAAAAAAGTATTAGTAATTATTATTAGTTTGTTGAGTATACATATAGTGTGTGCTCAGCAATTTTCGGCAAACACTCTGTATGATTGGAATAAGATTGTGAGAAATCCTGCTTTTGCGGGCACGTCAAACACAACAGATATTTCGTTTCAAATGCGTCAGCAATGGCTTGGTTTTGAGGATTCGCCCCGGAATCAATATATTACAACGCAGAGTTTATTGAAAAATGGTATAGGTGTCGGCGGTGTATTATTTAATAATTCTACCGGACCAACAAAACAGACCGGAATGAAAGCAGCTTTTGCAAAACATCTGAAGTTAACCTCTGATACCTGGTTGTCTCTATCTTTGAGTTTTGATATTTATCAAAATTACTACGACAAATCGCGGCTGCATACCGGTTTGCCCAATGACCCTGCAATAGAAGAATCATTGTACGGACAAAAATTAGCTCCCGATGCTTCATTCGGTGCGGTGTATTTTTCCGACTATTATTATGCCGGGTTTTCTATTAGTAATATTACAGAATCAGAATATGATTTATTTACCACTAATACTGATTTTAGTAATCCCATTTCGCGTACGTATTTTCTTATGGCGGGATATTCATTGGAAATTGATGAAGAGTTTTTTTACAGACCATCATGTGTGCTTACCAAAACCTCCGGCTTACCTCTGGAATTTGATATGGTTCATAAAGTGTGTTATAAAGCATTAATAGCCGGCCTGTCGTATCGGTCAAATAATGATGTGGCTCTTATTTTAGGCACACATTTCGCAGAGTTTTATGAAATAGTATATGCCTATGATTATGCAATAAATACCTTAGGTGAATATTCAACCGGAAATCATGAGGTTGTACTTAAATTTGCCATTCCGAATAAAAACAAAAATAAAGGAAAAGAAGGACGACGTATGGATGTGTTGTGGTAATTTGGGGTAATAGGTAGGTGAAATTAATGGTGGTATATAACCATTCCTAAATTCGGTAGCAAATATATCAGTGTCAGTTAGTCTGGAAACGATGTCGAAAGAGTAAAATATGAGATATTAGTTTTGTACAATGCATCGGAGAAAATGAATAAAAAATTCAGGGGTTTTTGAACAGAAATTCATTTTAATTTCTAATTGTTTATATATGAGCGGTTTGTTTAATTATGTTAATATAACATATAAGTTTACTATAAATTATAATTTGTGTCATCCCGCTTTTTTTTTACATTTACAGAATATTTTATTTTAAACTCCTATAACTATCATGAATACATTTATACTTTTTTGTTGTACGTTCTTTATTTCCATTTGTATTACGGCTCAAACAACAGTAACTATAAATTCTTCGGCTGGGGAACTAGGAACTCATTTATCTAATGATAATATTATGCAGGCTGATGAACTTGTTATTTCGGGCAGTATGGATGCTCGTGATTTTTATAGTTTAAATCAGGTTTCTCTCCCTAATCTTTATACTTTAAATTTAAAAAATGTAACTATAGAGAAGTTTGAGGGACGTTTGACACCGACTTCACCTGAACGTTTAAATAAAGCTCATACAATTACTGAGTCTGCAATTGGTTCTGATGTTGACTCTCTTGTACTTCCCGCATCTCTTTTATATATAGATGCGTTCGGATTTAATCGTGCAAGAAATATCCGCCATTTAGTAGTTCCCGAAAATGTTGTCAGTATCGGTACAAGAGCTTTTAATAATAATCCGACACTAACTTCTATTGTTTTACCTGCTTCACTTAAAAAAATCGATAAATATTGCTTTAATTATTGCTTAAAATTACAAACTGTCGAAATTAAGGGAAATCTTGATACGATTCACAGTAATGCATTTTATTATTGTAATGCTTTGGAGTCTATTCATATAGAGGGTGTCAGAGTTATTGAGAGAGCAGCCTTTAACTATTGTACAAGTTTAAAGACAATATATTTGCCTGACGGTCTGGAATATATGGAATCAAATGCGTTTAATTACTGTACTAGTCTGAAATATATTCGTATACCCGGTACACTTAAAGAAATACCTGCTTTTGCATTTAATAATTGTCTAGCATTAGAAACACTTATTATTGAAGAAGGGGTAACCAAAATTTTTGCGTCTGCTTTTTCAAATTGTCGATTATTGAATAAGTTGCAATTAGCTTCCACTATTGAATATATTGGCTTTTCAGCTTTTGTTGATATTGGAAATGTGGGCACATTATCTCTACCCGATTCATTACATACAATTAATGCTTCTGCTTTTCTCCTTTATGATGAGCATGATTCATATATTTCAAGTCTTATAATTCCTAAAAAGGTTGATAGTATTTCTCCATTAGCTTTTTCAAATCAACGAGGGCTCGAAAATATTTATGCCTATCCGTTTATTCCTATACCAATTACTACCAATGATGCGGTGTTTGAAAATCTTGATAAAACAAATTGTACTCTTTTTGTTCCTTATGGAAGTAAAGCAATGTATGATACAGCTGAAGTGTGGAAAGATTTTGCTGTTATAAATGAATTTGATATAATAACTGTTTCTGAATCAGATATCGAAGTTTCTGCAGCTGAAACGGAGTATTCGGTTGAATTATACAGTTATGGTACATGTAGAATTACGGCTTCCGAAGACTGGGTTCACGTAAATTATGATACGCTCGAAAATACATTTACGTTGGACATACAGATAGACGAAAATCTAACAAACGAAAGCCGTACATGTATTATTACAATTTCATATAACCCTGAAGATGAGTATTTGAAGTCTGGGTATACAAAAGAAATAATTGTTTCTCAAGAGGGAGCTATTGAAACAGTATATAAAAAAATTAACACAAACACTATTGCCTGTTATCCAAATCCGGCATCTTCATATATTATTATTCCCGATCCGGCAATTCACACCATTCGTATTTTCGATAATTCAGGTAAACTTGTATTGTTTGAAAATATAGGACAAACTAATATTGTTTCAATTTCTAAATTATTACTAGGAACATATACTATACAATTTTTAGCAGCAGACTTTATGTATACTGATATGTTACATATAATTCGGTGACTTATAAATGTGTCTTTTTGTGGTAATAATTTAAGTGTATTTTTCTTTTTTGAATGATATGTAGCACACAAAACTCAAAGCATAATATTCAATTATAAAAAAGCTAAAAAACACTGTATTTTTTTATACCTTTGCCGCAAATTAAAATCATTCAGTATGAGTGTTTCTCAAATAATACAAAAATCATCAAAACCCTTATTTTCTTTTGAGGTGTTGCCGCCTCTCAGAGGAAAAGGTATAGATTCGGTGTATAATACAGTTGAACCCTTAATTCAATACAATCCGAGTTTTATAACAATTACCTCGCATCGTGAACAGTATGATGTGCAAAATAATAAAATCCGTCGTCGTCCGGGAACAGTAGCAATTGCAGCTGCATTGAAATATCAGTATGATATTCCGGTGGTGCCGCATATTTTGTGTGGAGGGTTTACCCGAAGCGAAACCGAATATGTTTTAATTGATTTGCATTTTCTTGGTATTGATGATGTGTTGGCTCTTCGTGGTGATGGCTTGAAAAATCAAAAAGAATATGTTCCCGAGCCAGGTGGTAATGCGTATGCCGTGGATTTGTTGGAGCAAATTACTGATATGAATCACGGGAAATATTTGGGTGACACCGAGGAGTTTCAATCTCATCCTACAAAATTCACAACCGGAGTTGCCGGCTACCCGGAAAAACATTATTCTGCTCCTGATTTAGATACAGATATTCAGTTTTTAAAACAAAAACAAGATGCCGGTGCTGAATATGTTATTACGCAAATGTTTTTTGATAATGAGGTGTATTATTCTTTTGTTGAAAAATGTCGGGCTGCGGGTGTTACTATTCCAATAATTCCGGGTATAAAACCGATTGGGTTTTTGTCACAAAAAACTGTGTTACCAGATATATTTCATACAAAATTTCCTGCGGATTTGGTTAAAGAACTTGATATGTGTAAAACAAATGAAGATGCTAAAAAAGTGGGGACAGAATGGGCAATTTTGCAAGCACAGGATTTAGTTGCACATGGCGTGCCAAGTCTTCATTTATTTACCTATAGTAGCCCGCAACAGTCTATTGATATTGTAGAAGCTGCTTTATAATGATATCTTTACAAAATATAGCTGTCCGGTTTGGTGGCGATACATTATTTGAACATGTTTCGGTAATGATTTCTCCGCACGATAAAGTTGGTCTTGTTGGACGAAATGGTGCCGGAAAATCTACATTACTCAAGCTTTTAACCGGTGAAGAGTCACCAAGTGATGGTACTATTGCTATTACTCAGGATTCTTCTATAGGATATTTGCCGCAGAAAATGAAAATTGCTGATGGTAAGTCTGTTATGGATGAGGTGTTGTCTGCTTTTGATGAATTAAACAGAATTCATTCGCGAATTGATTTTTTGCAACATCAATTGGAGTCTCGTACCGATTATGAATCTGATGAATATAGTGCTCTTATTCAGGAAATTTCTGAAAAAACTGAATATGTGTCAATGCATGGTTTAGATTCTCTTGAAGGTGAGGCTGAACGTATGTTGACAGGTTTGGGATTTGAGCGTAAAGATTTTATGCGTCCGACCTCTGAATTCAGCGGTGGCTGGCGTATGCGGATTGAATTGGCGAAATTGCTTTTGAAAAATCCTGATATTCTATTACTCGATGAGCCAACCAATCATCTTGATATTGTTTCTATTGATTGGCTTGAGGGATTTCTGAAACAATATAAGGGTATTATACTATTAATATCGCACGATCGTGCTTTCCTTGATGCGGTAACGCACAAAACTTTTGAGATAAGTTTGCAAAAACTCACCGTGTATGCTGCTCCGTATTCGGAATATGTAAAGCTGAAAGAAGAGCGGTACGAACAGCAACTTGCGGCATATGAAAATCAGCAAAAAATGATTGCTGATACTGAAAAATTTATTGAACGGTTTCGCTATAAGGCTACAAAATCAGTGCAGGTTCAGTCTCGTATTAAACAACTGGAAAAAATTGACCGGATAGAAATTGAAAAACCCGAAACAGGTACTATAAAAATATCTTTTCCACCTGCTCCTCGTGCTGGTTCGGTGGTGCTAAAAACAACTGATTTGACCAAAGTATATGGCGACCATGTTGTGCTCAATAATGTAAACCTGACTGTGGAACGTGGCGATAAAATTGCGTTGTTGGGAAAAAATGGTGAAGGGAAATCAACGTTTATTAAGACGATTTTGAATGAAATTGAATATGATGGTGATATTAGTATTGGACATAATGTGAAAATTGGCTATTTTGCTCAAAATCAAGATGAAATTTTGGATAATTCTAAAACCGTGTACGAAACTCTTAATTCAATTGCTGTGGGCGATGTTCGATCCAAAATTCGTGATATTTTAGGGGCATTCTTTTTTAGTGGCGATGATGTTGAGAAAAAAGTAACGGTATTGTCGGGTGGTGAGCGTAACCGATTGGCTATGGCAAAATTAATGTTGCAGCCATATAATTTGTTGGTGCTCGATGAGCCGACCAATCATTTAGACATACAATCTAAGGCGGTGTTGAAAGAAGCCGTGAAAAATTATGATGGTACTGTTCTTTTGGTTTCTCATGATCGTGATTTTTTGGATGGCATTACAACTCATATGTATGAGGTGAAACAGACTCAAGTCAAAGAAATTATTGGTGATTTACAGTCGTACCTTAAAAAATTACATACTGAGGAGTTAGATACTCCGGTAAAGAATTCGGCTAAACCGCAATCTTCTAAAAATAAGCCAGACAGCAATGCTCAATTTCATGATAAAAAAGAATATGACCGGCAGATACGTAAAATGCGTACGGCTATAGCTCGTGTGGAAGAGCGAATAGAAACCTTAGAAGAAAAATTGGCTGCTATTAATGCTATAATGATTGATGAGGCAGGTAATGTGAGTCCGGATACGTATCAAAAACATGCGGATATTGAAAGCGAAATTGTGGATGCTGAAAAGGAGTGGGAAACTCTTATCGAAAAGATTTCTGAATTTGAATAATCTATTTTGTATACAACTTTATGTGTGTCTGTGCAGTGAATTACCTTGCATTTGTTTGTATTGAAAATTTAAAAAATAAGCTCTACATCAGAAACCTCTCTCTTTTTTTTACGTAAGTAACATAATGTAAATCAAGTTCTGTATTTATTCAAAAAAAAGAAATATGTCTGAGTCCCGCAATTCCTTAGAAATCCCTTTATTCAAAAAAACATTATTAATGTTATCTGTTATAGGGTTTTGTATGGGTATTATAAATCTCGTAACAGGTATAAGTGAGTATGTTACAGCGGGTACTTTTTTGTTAGGAATAGTGTGTGTGACGTGTTATTTTTTGGTAAAAAATGAGTGTTGGCTTCAACCAATAAAATATACCCTAACAATTTTCTCTTTTATACTTATTGTATTGTGCTGGTTTTTGAATAATCAATCATATGGACCAATGTTAGCATTTTTTGTTATGTGGACCATGTTTGTTATATTTTTGTGGGATTATACCCGGGTAGTCTTGTTTTTAAGTATTGCTCTAGTAGTTTTTATAGCACTTGGCATAACCGATTATATGAATCCATATTTTACAGCACCCTACGAAAGTCATAGTGACCGTGTGGTAGACATGTATTTGGGTGTGTTGATTGTTCTGGCTTTTGTGATGTTTTATGGTATGTATATAAAACACGCATATAACCGAAAAATGAAAGAATTGCAACAAGCAGAATCTTTAAAAACAGCCTTTTTGCAAAATATTTCTCATGAAATACGAACACCAATGAATGCAATTATCGGATTTTCGGAATTGTTGCAAAGTCAAAATTTATCAACGCAAAATAAATTAAAATACGTAGAGACTATACATACCAGCGGAAAACATTTAATGTCAATCATAGATGATATAATGAATATATCTATGTTGGATGCCGGACAAGTAAAAGTAGTCATAAAACCTGTATGGATATCAAAATTGTTGTTTTCGTTGTACGAAGAAATAAAGATTCACTCACTCTTAGATCCTAAAGTAATAGTACGCTCTCCAATAATTGATTTAGAAAAAGACTATTATATTATGACAGATGAAGTAAAATTGCGTCAGGTTTTGCAAAATTTACTGATAAATGCAATAAAATTCACTCATGTCGGATATATTGAATTTGGGTGCCGAGTGCGCGAGGTGAATTTAGAATTTTATGTAAAAGATACCGGTATTGGTATAGAAGAAGATAAAAAGCACATTATTTTTGACCGGTTTACACAAGTCGAAAAAACGAATCATTCCCGTTTTAAAGGAGCAGGGTTGGGCTTGTCAATATGTAAATCCTATGTTGATTTAATGGGTGGTTCAATTGGTGTACGCTCACAAAAAGGTAATGGATCAGTTTTCTATTTTAGCATACCTTTTGATCCAGTTAGAGAACTCGATGCCGAACAATATGCCAATGCCGTAAATGCCGAACAGAAAAAAACAATTCTCATAGCAGAAGATGAAGATATAAACTATGAATTTTTAAACATAGTATTAGGTAAACAATATAACCTTTTACGAGCAGTCAACGGGCAAGAAGCGGTTGACATAATGAATCGTCAGGCAGACCAGGTAGATTGCATTTTGATGGATATTAAAATGCCGGCATTAAATGGTATAGAAGCTGCCAAAATTATAAAACGTAGCTATCCTGATGTATATATTATAGCACAAACCGCGGTAAATCAAATTCAAACAGATTTTAATATTTCACATACCTGTTTTGATGATTATATATTAAAACCAATTAATCCGCAAAATTTGCATACGTTGTTATATACACTTCTTGAATGAATCAGATACACAGATAGTTGTCAATTATCAATCCGCTAAAGCGAGACACGTTGTTAATTTTTAAAGACTTTGCGGTTCTCTGTG
>JAWOEL010000035.1:0-9764 GCA_046482735.1 Bacteroidales bacterium
TATTGGCAGTAGCATTAAACTATCATTAACAGAATTATCAAATAAATATAACCAAATTGATAAGGTAAAATATTCTACTCTAAGTTTTGTGCTGCACGGAGACCCGGCTGTAAAAATTCACTCCTTTGAATACCCCGATATAGAAATTAACGAAACATCGGCACTCTTTAATCCATCGTTTCTTACAACCGACCTTCAATTTATTGAAACCGGAATAATTATTACTAATAATGGAAAAGCAGTCTCTGATGCTTTTAATGTATCCTGCACATTTACGGCAGCATCTTCCGGTAATAATTTTACGATTGATACCACTGTAACGGGAACATACTACAAAGATACGATTGTACTTCGTCTTCCGATTAACTACTTTGAAGCCGGAGCATACACGGTTTATATAAATGCCGATACCGAAAATGCAATTCACGAACTCAACGAAACAAATAACAGTGCAAGTATAGATTTTTTTATCAGCTCACGAGATGTGCTTCCTGTGTATCCGCAGGAATATGCCATTATTCCCGAAGAATCACCGGAGTTTATCATGACGGCAGTAGACCCGCTTAACCCTCCCGAATCGGTAATTGTTGAACTTGACACAACTCCTCTTTTTACAAGTTCATTTCTTATTTCTGATACAATAAATACACTGGAGAACGCAATTTTACGATGGAATCCTAATATTACGTGTGAAGACTCTCAGCAGTATTTCTGGCGAGTTTCCAAAAAAAGTGAGATTAAATGGAATGAAAGTTCATTTACCTACGAAACTAATAAAACTGGGTGGGGGCAAGTTCATGCACACCAATTTATTAAAAACGACTTGACCTATTTAGAGTATACAGAAGACGACAATACATATAATTTTATTGAAACACCGCATGGGGTATCTTGTTATACAAGAGGAATTTCCAGTACCGTAGATTTTTCATTATTCTATACTATTGACAATGTTATTATGGCAACGAGCGCTTTCCCATTGAATACACCAGCTTTACACATTGTTGTGATAGATTCTCTCACAGCTGAACCATGGCTCGCAAACAGAGGCAGCTACGGACAAATATATCCCTATCGGTTTGGTGTCGTAAAAAAATATTTTACATTTCCAACTGGAAGTGCATCAGGAAGAAAGAATATAGCAAACTTCCTTCGCAACACCGTTCCGGAAGGTAATTACATTCTTGTATATACATATCAAACGGCATATTTCGATAGTTGGGAAGAAAATATTACAACTGCTTTTGAAGATTTAGGTGCAACATTACCACGAACACTTGCAAATGATATACCCTATATTTTCTTTGCACAAAAGGGAAATATTACAACAGCAAAAGAAAAAGCAGGAAGTACGTCTGCTGACGATATTCAATTAAGTGCAGAATTCCCGGGAAATTATTATAAGGGTGGTGTGAAATCAACAATTGTGGGGCCGTCTCATCATTTTGAATATGCTGTGTGGGATGGCAAAAAATCTGATGGTTCCGACAGTACAACACTCAGTATTTATGGCTTACCGGAGAATGGACAAGAATTTACAATTGACAGATGGATAACAAAAGATACCGTGTACGAACTCGATACCCTTTTTGATGCCTCACTTGTTCCGTACATTTCATTATATAATTATCACGAAGACTTTGTTGGTCGAACACCGCCCTTACTCAATTATTGGAAGGTTTATTATGACCCACTCGGAGAATTAGCAATAAGTCCGGAATACGCCTTTTCGTTCCATGCCGATACCATTGAGCAAGGCGAAGACATAGAAGCCATTATCGCCGCTCAAAATATTAGCTCGGCAGCGATGGACACTGTGCTTGTGTATCTTGAAATTAAAAATAATCAAAACCAAATAGTATATAGCGATTACCATCGACTAGCATCGGTGGCAGCTGGTAATTACCTTATTGACACGAGTTATATAGATAGCAAAAACTTTGCGGGCGACTATACCGTTAAAATTGAATTTAACCCGGTAAATCCCGAAACGGGACTGCACGACCAACCGGAAACATACTATTTCAATAATTTTATAATTCTTCCATTTTATGTGCAAACAGACAAACTGAACCCGATAATTGATGTTATTGTTGACGGTAGACATGTTCTGCAAGGAGATATTATATCATCTCACCCAAACATTAGCATTCATGCCTACGACGAAAATAATTATCTTTTTTTACAAGACACAGCATTATTTACGCTCTATGCCATAAATACAACACAGCAAGACACTATTCCCTTTTATTTTGCAGATTCCTCGGTGATGCAATTTATTCCCGCTGACGAACGCTCACGACGAACTACTATTACTCTAAACCCCGACTTTTTCGAAGACGGAGAATACACCTTACACATTCAGGTGCGAGACATGAGTAATAATTATGCCGGAAGCCAGGAATATACATTACACTTTACCATTAACCAAGAAACAAAAGTTTCGGTACTCTATAATTACCCAAATCCGTGTAAAACATACACAACTTTTCGCTTTGTATTGACCGGGGCAACAATTCCTGAACAGGCATTTATAAATATTTATTCTGAAAATGGCATCTGTGTTTCCCGTATAGATTTATCGCAGACAAATTTACACATTGGCACCAACACCATTTCGGTAAACTGGCAGGCAGAGGACATTCACGGTGTAGCATTACCAAACGGCATATACATGTACACCCTTTCGTTCGACGCAAAAGAAAGTTATGGGCATTACTCAACTTCGGACGATGGTATTATTGATAAAAAATTCGGAAAATTAATTATTGCACGCTAAAATTTTATATGTTACTAATAATCAATACGCACCGGTTGTGCATTTTAATCATAATAATGCTGATACAACATACTATATAGTGCACGGAAGATTATTATAAATACAAACTTTAAATCCGAGTTTTGAATATAATTGAAAGTTATAAATTATTGCATATGAGTATCTCTAACGCAAAGAAACAACAATTTATTATTTTTGCATTTTGCATATTATATGCTAGTATATATGTAGTGTTATTTGATTTTTTACGCTTTAATGAAACTGACACACCAAATTTTATTAATGCTGCAAAAATTTTATTTGGAGCTGAAGGAATTATTGATAATCAATCACGCATTACTAAACCTTTTGTATTAATACTTCCCGGGCTTTTACATACATATTTAGGAATTTCTATTACAGGAACTATGTTTGTTCAAAATATTCTTTTTTTTATAGGCACAGGCATATATACTTCAAAATTACTTCAATTATGGAACTATTCTTTTACTTATCAATTACTTGGTGTGTTTATTCTATATACAATTCAACCTATAGCAGTATTTAGTTTTATACTCATAAACGATATTGCAGGATATTTTTTTATCACTATAGCCTTATATTATTATTTTTATTCATTTTCAAAAACAATAGGAATTGTTCAATATATAACTCTTGCAGGAATTTGTTTAGCAGGAATATTGAGTAAAGAAAGTAGTGCTTTAGCTATGGTAATAATTGCACTCCACACTATATTATATAACAAAAAAAATATAGCTCATATGGCTTATTTATTTGTAAGCATTATAGGAATATATACTGCCACTCAATTTTTTATATCACATACTTTTGGTTATGTTAGCAGCATTCAAAATCTTACAAAAAAATACACTGGACAAGATGGTTATGTGTTTAAAATAGAACAACTTATACATAGTTTTGATATCTATTGGCTTTATATAGCATGTGGAGTAATGTATATATTTACAAGACAAAAAAAGAATATATTCTATGTATGGTCAGTATTATTTACTATCCCTTTTTTATTTTTATGGCCTTTAGTACAAGATAGAACTATTGCAGTAGCTAGTCCCATTTTTATGTGGGTTATTATTAGTTTTATACAAAAATCAAATACACATCAAAAACTATTACTTTTATGTGGCGGTATAGGAAATATTGTGTGTAGTTATATGATATATAAATACCAAGCACAAAATATATTACCCATATTTTATAGTGTATTCACCTTATTGTTTTTATTTATGTACAAACAAAAATTACAAAAAATTATACAAACAATAATATCTAATTTGGTTAATTCATAAACTCGAATTTCGTTATGTTTTTTTTAAATGACCTACTACTGTATCTCAAATTAAAACTTGTCACAAATAAGCAAACAAAAAGCAATGTTTTCGGTGAGATTTTTGGTTACAGGATATATTCTACCCTTCAGCAAAATGTTGCTTATCATAATTTGTAATTTGCCATATGTTTAAAAACAATATGATAAAAAATCTAGCACACCATCTGTTGAAAGAAGGCAGATTTATGATGCTCTTTGATATAAATTATTTTTCTTTTGGTTTAACATACAGACAAAATTCCGGAATCATATTTTCTACTGGTGTTAAGATAGAACAATTCAATATTTGGTATTCTTATGAAGGCTTAAGTGATGGAGGAATGTACAATCATTCATTTAGTTCACATGAAGTTTCTATGAGTTATATATTCAATAGAAATAAAGAAACACCTTTATTAAATAAATAAAGATGATGTTAGAATTCCTTTAAAAATATGCTAACAAACAACATGGTTTACAGCAATTCGATGTTTTTTCTGTTTTCTGAATACAACATTGCTTTTCAAAATAATTATAAAATATCACATTATTTTTTTACGTTCGGGTGCTAAATTTTTCACCCATTGATTCACTACAAACTCATTTTTGTCAATCCATGCACGTGCTCCTTCTTCAGGATCGTTATGTAAGCGGATTTCGTAGACTAATTGGTTTAGTTGTTTTTCAGATAATTGCATGCGTTCAAAAAAACGAGTAGCGGTTGGATGTGTCTCTGAAAAACCTGTATGTGCTATTGTATAAATCTGTTCGTTTTCTCCAAATATTTTGTGTTCATCTTCGAGAAAACGCACATTAAATTTTGCAAAAATCCAATGTGGTTCCCAGCCTGTTACGACTATATTTTCGCGTCGTTTAATTGCTTCTTCGAGGCGAGTTGTCATTTCTGCTTCATTCAAGGTAAGCAAAGTTGCAGAAGAGGAGATACTTTGTAATGCTTTACGGGCTTTAATCATAACACCGGCACCTTCATCAATTCCTACAATGTTTCCACTTTGGTCTTGTAAATCTTGTATTGTCTGCAAATCGCTATATTCAGGTACAACAAAACCTGTTCGGGCATCGGGGTATGATATTGCTAATTTTTCAATATTATCTGCATGCTGTGTGTAATACCGCTTTTGGGTTTCCGGTAACCATGCATCGGCAAATACATCTGCTGTACCCTTAGCAACCTCATTATAGGCTTTTTCTACATCGGTAAGCTTTAAAACCACCGTATATCCAAGTTCTTCTTCAAGAAGCACAGTGGATAGGTGTGTTAAAGCAATACTTTCGGACCAATCGGTGTATACAATTCGTAATTCCTTATTTTCGTCATTATCTGCTGTATTCATATAATTGCACGAAAAAAGAGCAAATACTGAAGCAATAATTAGTGTAAAATTATATCTAAAATGAGTTTTCATGTCAGTTATTTTTTTAGTCAAACAGTTTATTTAAAAATCCCAGACTTTTATTACGATCTTTCACGACTAAAACGGGAATATTTTTGTCGGCACCTGCAAGTTTTTCTGAGGTACTATCCGGAATAATATCCGACAAACCGGATTTCATACCCGATCCGGTAAGAATAAGATCTGCTCCGGTACTCAAGGTATGGTTATATATTACATGTGCTTCATCGTAATTTTTATCTAAGGCACTGGTAAATTCATAATCATCAGGATTAAGTTTTAAGCGTTTCATATATTTACGATATTCTGCTGTATTAATTCTGTCAAGATGATTAATAATTTCTTTTTCTGTTTTTCGTGTATGCTGTGGAAAATAGTGTAAGGGAAGTTTCGAAACATAGAAAAAAGAAATCGTAGCTCCAATAAGTTCTTGCAAGCGTAATCCCATTTTTACAGTTATATCACTATATTTGGAAAAATCAATTCGCACCAGTATATGATGTATATTATGTGGTGTTGTTTCGCTTACAAGTAAAACAGATGAGGGGGTTAAACTTAACACTTTTTGCGTAACACTTCCTTCTCCTTTGTACCCAATTTTTTTACCCATTAAAGTTAGATCTATTTTGAGCTTTTTGGTGTACTGCACAATAGTTTCAACATCATGTCCTTCATCAACTATCACATTCATTTTTATACTCTTATCTATATTAAAATGTGCATGTACATTTTCCTCAATTTCTTCTTTAATTATTTCGGTAAGAGGTGTTTCCATTTCCGGTAGGGTTTCCATAAGTTCATCCGGAATGTCATAAGATTTCAATACATGCAAAAATGTAACCGTTTCTGGTTTGAATTTTTCAACTATAAAGTTAGTATACTTTATAAGAAAACTATCCATATCAGATAGGTCAAGTGCAACGAGTATGTGATCGAGTTTGTACATAATGTGTTATTTTAAGACTCATGAATATTTGATTGTGAATTATCTGGTTTTTTTGTACGTTCTCTTTTTTGTATAAGATTACTAATTACTTTTTGATATTGCTGACGTTCACTTGCAAGTTTGCTTTCCAACAGAGAGTTATGTTCAGATTGTAAACCTTTTAGTAAACTATAGCCTAAAACAATAAGAATAAGAGCAAATGGGAGACCTGTAGAAATAGCTGCTGTTTGCAAAGCACCTAACCCGCCACCGATAAGTAATACAGCAGCAACGGCACCTTCGGTAAGTGCCCAAAAAATACGCTGAGGTACGGGAGCATCTAATTTTCCGCCTGCAGTAAGAGAATCAACAACGAGTGATCCCGAGTCGGAAGAGGTCACAAAAAAACCAATAACCAATACAACCCCAACAATAGAGGTTACAAAAGAAAGTGGAAATTGCTCCAATAATTTATACAGAGATGTTGCGACATTATCGCTTACCGCACCGGCAATATCAGCAAGTGAATTTAGTTCGAGATACAATGCCGACCCCCCAAATGTAGACAACCAAAAGAATGTAAGTAAGGTAGGTACAATCAATACTCCCAACACAAATTCTTTAATAGTACGGCCACGTGAAATACGGGCAATAAACATTCCTACAAATGGAGACCAGCTTATCCACCATGCCCAATAAAATACCGTCCAACCATTTTGCCACGTAGATTGCTGATATGTTTCGGTCCAGGTAGAAAGCGTGAAAAAATCTTGTAAATATGCTCCGGTATTTTGCACAAATGAATCAGCAATAAACAAAGTAGGACCAACAATAAGCATAAAGAGTAAAAAAACTGCTCCTATATACATATTTAGCGTACTCAATCGCTTTACTCCACCACTTAATCCTGCAATAACAGAACCGGTTGCTGCCAGGGTTATTAAAATTATAAGAATAACCTGAGACATTACCGTATCCGGCATATCAAACAAATGTGCTAAGCCTGCACTTACTTGTTTTACACCGAGCCCAAGCGAAGTTGCTAAACCAAACAAAGTAGCAACTACAGCAAGCACATTAATTATTTTTCCCCATGGACCGTATATTCGTCTTCCTAATAAAGGATAAAATACTGAACTAATTGTTAAAGGTAATTTTTTATTAAAGGTAAAAAACGCTAAAGCCATTCCTACAAGAGCATATATTCCCCAAGCATGTAGTCCCCAATGAAGAAAAGTGTGCTCCATAGCTGTGCTTGCGGCTTCAACTGTGCCTCCTTCTCCGTGGGGCGGATTCATAAAATGATTAATTGGTTCACCAACACTCCAGAATAAAATACCTATTCCCATACCGGCACTAAAAAGCATTGCAAACCATTCACCTGTTTTGAATTCGGGTTTGGCTTTTTCGCCTCCCAGACGAATTTTACCAAATTTACTGAATGCGAGATACAGTACAAAAATCAGGAAAATATTTACCGAGATAATAAAAAACCACCCTCCATAATCGGAAATAGCGGTTTGAATACCGGAAAATATTTTTTCCATTGGTTTTCCTACAATCAACGTAATAGCAATAAACGCGACTATTAGCACAGCTGAAGGCCAGAAAACCGCTCCGTCTACATCAAAATACTTATTGGTGCTTTTTAAATGAGCTTCATTATCTTTCTCATGCTCTTGTTTCATTGTTTCTAATTAAAATAGATATTTAAAAATATGAGTGAATAATTGAATCAAAGAAAACAAAAAATAATTAACAAACAAAATAAAGTGAATATCAGTTTAGTAATCTAGTAATGTAGACATTTTTACAATCATACTTTACACTATCTTATATTTCTATACACAGCCATATTTTGTTTAATAAATTGTTCCTGAGAGAATTTAGCGGCCTGAGCATAATTTTTTTCTTGTACCGAGGAATCGCTCGAATGGTGTAGTGCGGTTAATATAGCATCTGCAATGCTTTCTATTGAATCAGGATTACAATAAAATGCAGCATCTCCACCAACTTCTGGTAAACATGAACGGTTAGAGGTAACAACTGAGGTGCCCCCGGCAAGTGATTCTAATACAGGAATGCCAAAACCTTCATAATTGGATGGATACACACTTAGTTGTGCTGATTGGTATAATGCGGGTAAATCTATAGTTTCAACGGTGTCTAGAAAAAGCACCTGTGTCTGCAAATTCTTTTCGTGTACATATTCAATAAGTGAATTGCGATATGCTCCGCCTCTTCCACAAATAACAAGAGGGATATCTGCTTGTAATTGTATTTTTTCGTATGCCTGCACCAATGAATATACATTTTTCCTACTCGTTACGGAACCAACAAATAATATAAAAGTATCGGGTAAATTATATTTTTCACGAACGTCTTGTTTAAGTTCTTCAGTACATTTTTGTCTAAAAATATCGTCGCAACTTTGATAAATAACATCGATTTTGGATTCATTAATACCAAAAAATCTGATAATATCTTCTTTGGTAGCTTGGCTGGTTGCTACTATTTTATGAGAATGAGTACATGCATATTTCCATTTTGCGTCATATATTTGTCGGTCAATAAACGGAAAATCGTGTTTAAAAAATTTATAGGCAAAATCATGTATAGTTACCACAGTTGTAATATTCGTTTTATGAATACCAAAGGGAATTTCATGACTCAGACCATGATATACATCAATACCACATTTTTGTATATCGTGTACCATATATGCCATACGCCATAAACCAGCCAAGGATTTTTGGGGTGGCATACATACATTACATTGCGAAACAATAGCCTGATTATCTAATTGTTGAATTGTGGGAGTAAACAAATAATACGCAATTTCCGGATATTCATTACACATTCCTTGCACAAGATTTCTACTATAATTACCTAAACCTGTTTTATTACAAAAAAATCGTTTTGCATCAAATCCTATACGCATATTCATAATTTATGTGCCAGTATATCAACTATATGTATAACTTTTAGAGGTATATTGTTTTTCGCTATATATGCTTGTATATTCATTAAACATGAATATTCGGTTGAGGTAATGTATGATGCCCCTGTGCTGAGAGCATGATGTACTTTTTGTTCTACCATGGCTGTGGAAATTGCCGTTTGTTTCATAGAAAATGTTCCACCAAAACCACAGCATACCTCTGCATCGGGTAGTTCTACTAATTCAATACCAGAAACGTTTTGTAATAAAATGAATGGTTCTTGTGCCAACCCGTACTCTCGTAATGCCGAACAGGAAGTATGCACCGTAACTTTATACGGGAAAACAGATTTAAAATCGGTAACGTGCAGAACATT